>DSDR01000076.1 GCA_011048645.1 Phycisphaerales bacterium | reverse complement strand
CTCTAAGACAATTGTTGCCTTTTTATATGTAAATACAAATAACATACAAAAGGAAGATTAAAATTTTTTTGTGCTTGACAAATAATCTCTCTGACGGTACAGTATAATCATGAGCCGGCGGCGGCTTTTATGGAGACTTTTTTAAGGAAAAGACATTATGAAACCGACACGCCCTACCATCCGACCCTTTCACAAAGCGTTTACCCTGATTGAGTTACTGGTGGTCATCGCGATCATTGCGTTGCTGCTGTCCATTGTCATGCCGGCATTGCGGTCTGCTAAAGAAATTGCTCAGCGAACGATTTGCTCCTCCAATCTCAGACAATGGAATCTTATGGTCAAGTTCTATCTTGATGACAATGAAAACATCTTTCCCGATTCCGGCACCCCCGGCCTGACGGGGTGGAATCATGGCCAATGGTGGATTCAGCGATTTAAGGTTTATGGATATGACGATTTGAGTATCCTTCTTTGTCCCAAAGCCCAACTTCAGCCGGAATATGCCCCCGGCGACGAAGCGGTTGCCCCGACCAAACATACGGAATGTTGGGGCAGCCTGGATCGGCCTCCGGCAGCGCCCGTTCGGCAATGGACGTGGGCAAGCTATGCACCCAATGCCTGGATGATGGATCCACGATATCACACGTGGGGGGCGCCCGTGCAGGGGCGCGCCCCGGAGACGCTTTTTTGGGGAAGACTTGATAAGGTTCCTGCACCTTATCAAGTCCCTTTGTTTGCCGATTCCCGCTGGGTCGATGTGTGGCCCGATCATACCGATGTGCCCAACGATCAGGAGTGGGGCGGCAGCGGCGGCAGCGGCTATATGCGTACGGTGACGCTGACGCGACATGGCAAAAAGACCAATGTCGTTTTTATGGACGGCTCCGGGGCCGGTGTTGACATCAAGGCCCTTTGGAACCTCAAATGGCACAGACAGTTTAATATTGGTTATCGGACCGATAACAATTACAATTGGCCCGCCTGGATGCAATAGAGCGGCAGAATGACCTTTCAATCAAAGAAAACGCCAACGGGCGTATGCCTGGCGCACTTCGAGCCTGACGAGGGAATCCTCTCACGGGTCTGTTCTCTGAGGCTGAGCAGTAGAGGGGCATAGATGCCCCACGGGAAGTTGCGCCCCTGTTGTTCGGGATGCCGCCGACACTGGAATACCGTTGCTGTTGATTTTGTTGCGCGAATTGGGTGCAAAACTTTGGGGTTGATTAACAATAAAAGAGGAAAAACATGAGCCGATTACCTGCGTTTACTACCGTTCTGTTACTGACGCTGGCAGGGATCGGCTGCGATAATTCAGGCGTACATCGTCCGTTGAAGGAATCCGGCGCTATTCCGCAAAAGGGGTTTCGATTCATTGTGGCTGCGGATCCCCAGTTGTTTCGCGGCCAAAAAAAGGATTTGGACAATGCCATTGCGTCCATCAACGAATTCGAACCGGCATTTGTCGTGATGTGCGGAGATTTAATCGAAACACCGTCAAATCAAGAGCAAATCATGGCTTACAAGGAGTCGGTTTCATCTCTGAAGCCGACGATACCACTTTATAACCTGCCCGGGAATCACGACTTGGGCCGGCCGGTTGCCGTTCAGCATATCGCAGCATACCAGGAAAACTTTGGACCGCTGTGGCATCATTTTATGTATGATAACACCCTGTTTATCATTCTTGCCTCGGATATCCTGCGAGACCCTGATGCGCCGATGCACAGAGAACACACGCAATGGCTCCTGAATGTTTTAGAGCGGTTTCGGGACAAACCTATCGATCACCTGTTTATCTTTATGCACCACCCGCTGTATATTCACGCGCCGGATGAACCCGACGGGTATTCCAATATGCCGGTCGAAATACGCCGCACATTGTTGGATCTTTTTGTGGAGCATCGCGTCCGGGCCGTATTTTCGGGCCATCTCCATTGGAATCGAATCAACACCTATCAGGGAATGGATTTGATCATTACGAACTCCATCACCGTACCGATAGGCGAAGATGCCGACGCCGCCGGCTTTCGGATTGTTGAAGTCCATTCGGATAAATATGAACACCGCTATTACGAGGTTCCGGCCGACTCTTCAGATCCGGCGATGGCTCTTCGGCTTTGATTGCCTTAAAGCGAGACAATCGAAATAGATGAAAACATTTGGAGATTATAGAATGTGCAAAAATTGGAATCGACGAGACTTTGTCAGGGCTGCGTTGGCGGGCGTGGCGTTTGGCCCGCGCGTGTTTGGCCTTTCAATGGGATCAACTCCAGGGTCGAGGGTGTCCCAAGGGCATCCGAATATCGTTTATATTCTCGCAGACGATTTGGGATACGGGGATCTCTCCTGTTTTAACAAAAATTCAAAGATCCCTGTTCCGCACCTGAATCAGCTCGCCAAAGAGGGGATGGCCTTTACCGATGCTCATTCCGGTTCGGCCGTCTGCACCCCCACGCGCTATGGCGTCCTTACCGGGCGATACTCCTGGCGAAGTCGTTTGAAAAAAGGGGTAACATACGGCGATTCGCCTCATCTGATTGAGGACACGCGAATGACGGCGGCCTCAATGCTCAAAAGTCAGGGTTATCATACCGCCTGCATCGGCAAGTGGCATCTGGGATGGGACTGGACAATGAAATCCGACAATTCGAATGAGATTGATTTTAGCAAGCCGATTCAGCACGGTCCGACTACCAATGGTTTTGATTACAGTTTCTGTATTCCCGCCTCGCTGGATATACCGCCGTATGTCTATGTCGAAAATGACACCGTGACCGCTCTTCCGAATCGGACAGTTGAGGGCAAGACCGGAAAACTGCTGATGCGGGAAGGGCTGACCGGCGCGGATTTTGAGCATCGTGACGTATTGCCCAAACTGACGGAAAAGGCAGTAGCGTATATTGACCGGCGCGGTCGTGAGAAAAAACCGTTTTTTTTGTATTTTCCGCTGCCTGCGCCGCATACACCGATTCTGCCGACAGACGATTTTCAGGGGAAAAGCGGCACGAACGAGTACGGCGATTTTGTGATGCAGATAGATTGGGTCGTCGGGCAGGTGATGGAGGCCCTGGAGCGAAACGGCCTTGTGGGCAATACCCTGTTTATTTTTACCAATGACAACGGCAGCTCGCCCAATGCCGATTTTGAGTATCTGGCACAAATAGGGCATAACCCGAATTATGTCTTTCGAGGCCACAAGGCCGACATTTATGAAGGCGGGCATCGGGTTCCGCTGATCGCACGATGGCCGGGACGGATCAAGGCGGGGTCGGTTTGCGATGACACGACCTGCCTGACGGACCTGATGGCCACGGCCGCCGAGATCACCGGATATTCCCTGCCGGACGATGCCGGCGAAGACAGCGTCAGTATGCTGCCGAACCTGCTGGGGACAGCGAAAGGGCCGGTCCGCGAAGCGACGGTGCATCATTCCGTCAACGGCTCGTTTGCGATCCGACAGGGCAAATGGAAACTGATATTGTGCTCCGGCTCAGGCGGCTGGAGCTTTCCCAGACCCGGCAGCCCTGAGGCTCGCCAACTGCCCCCGGTCCAGCTCTATGACCTCAACAGCGACATCGGCGAAACAACAAACGTGCAGGATAAGCGCCCGGATGTGGTCAAGCGGCTGACGGATTTACTGCAGGATTACGTGGATCGCGGCCGCAGTACGCCCGGCGCGACTCAAAAAAACGACGGAGAAGTGGTGATATTGCAATAGCCGTTTTTGATGCACCATGATTTTGCCGGAAATGTTTTGATGCATTAATGAAAGGTTCAACCGTGAGAAAGAAATACCGGGCGATGCTTTTAGCTTTTTTAATCCTGTCTTTTATGTTGTATTTGGCCGGCGGATGCACAAAGACAACGGTCTGCGATGAAAGAGCGGATTTGCCTTCCGCGGAACTGGCGCCTCCGGGCGGCGACCTTCAGGCCGTTCTGGACAGCGGAAAAAATCTGCTGCTTGAAAAGGGGGCTTTATACGAAATCACCGAAACACTGGTCTATAAATTCCCCGGCCAGAAAATATCCACCCACGACGCTGTTTACGTGTCCGATTATGCGACGTTGCGGATTGCCTGTCCGGACTTGATGCTGCTGATCGACGGCGCCCGACAGGACAACATCGTTCTGGAAAATGTTATTCTTGACGGCAATCGCTACCGGCTTTCGACAGTTGACAAAGGACAGACCACCGGCGGCGGCGGACAGCCTCCGTTGGTGTTTTTTGGAAATGACGGCGCCGTCGGCCAGAAAGCCCTGAATAATGTCTTTATGAATACCCGAACCTGGGCGACATTGAAAGTCCATGAAGGCGCTGAAAACTGTCTTGTCGAGGGAAATATTTTTATCGGGGCCGGCGTCGATCCTCGCGGCAACGGCCGGGAAAAAACGGAAGTCCCTTTTAGTTGGGGGGATGCGATTTCCTGCGCGGCTGAAAACACAATCGTTCGCAATAACCTGATTATCGATCCGACCGATGTCGGAATCGTATTCTATGGAGCGCCGGGTTCTATCGCCGAAGACAATGTCATTGCGTGTCTATCGCGGGAATCGCTGGGCGGCATCAACCTGGTCGATGGCTTTTTGTATCCCCTTGACGAGGGGGCCGATGGACGACAACGATTCAGTTATGAAGGAACTATAGTCCGAAACAACTATATCGATTCATTTGGAGCGCGCATTCACATCTCAATTCCAATGGGTGCCGGTGTCTGGGTGCCTCATCTGAAAGATAAAACACTGGCCGGTGCGGCCGTTTACGGCAACGTCATCGCCGGCGGTGCGGCCGGATATGGACTTGTCGTGAACGGTGTGGAGGGATTTTACGTGTACGACAACATCAGCATCGCCAACTATTCCGGCAGAGCAGAAGGCCTCAGCCCCAAGAATCCGCCGGATGAACCGGGGCCGTTTCTGTTTAATCCCGATCGGGTAACAGACAGTATTTTGCAGAACGAATTCGTTCCAAGCCAGCGGCATCTGCTGCACTTGCTTCGCTGCAATCATGGCAAGACAAACGAGCTTGGGTACCGAATTTATCCATATGGTCAATATGAAGTCAGGGCGGTGATTAAGGCTGCGTATCTGGAGATGCTGGGAAGGGAGCCGTCCCAAAAAGAAATGGAAGACACGATTGACTGGCTGCAGGAATCACAGGACAAGGCAGATACCCTTCGTCAAAAACTGATGGCCAGCGACGAGTTTAAGGACAAGTTTGGCAATGTGGATCCGGATAACCTCCATCTTTACCGAATTGACCTTTGGAAGAGCATTCTGGACAGCGTCCAAAGGGACTATAACGCTCAAAATAACCGGTTGCCCGACGCCAAGACGCTGTACCACAAGGCACTGGACAGCTTGAACAGAACCGAGATTCAGCGGGTGGATTCCTCGACACTGGATAACAAACTCATGGCCGGCTATCAGGGCTGGTATCGCTGTGCCGGCGACGGAACGGGGCTGCCGTGGGTCCATTATCGCGGCAGAGACCTCAATTTCTATGACGGCAACTGCGGGATTGATTACTGGCCTGATATGTCCGAGATGGATCAGGACGAGAAATACCTGCCGCATAAATTCTTTCATCCCGACGGCAGCAAGGCCTACGTCTATAGCAATGCCCATCCCAAATCGACGCTGCGTCATTTCAAATGGATGCATGACTACGGGATTGACGGCGTATTTGTGCAGCGGTTTGTGATGGAAGTAACGATTGACTGGGACGAGGAAGCCAAATTAAGCCGGGAGGTTTATAATCATGTGCTGAACCTGTGCCGCCGCGGAGCCAATCAATATGGCAGAACGTATGCGGTTATGTATGATTTGACCTCTATGCCGGCAAACTATATTGACAACGTCATAAGAGACTGGAAGTATCTCGTTGATATTCTGGGGATTACCAAAGACCCCGACGACAAGGCCTATCAGCATCACAACGGCGCTGCGGTTGTTGGGCTATGGGGCGTGGGATTCAGAAATCGTAAATACACTTTAGAGGATTGCGAGAAGCTCATTGATTTCCTGAAGAACGATCCTCGGTATGGCGGTAATGCCGTGATGCTGGGCGTGCCCACCTATTGGAGGCAAATGGGCAGAGACGCATCGGATGATGAACGTTTCCTGAGCTTGTATAAAAAGGCGGACATTATATCGCCCTGGACGGTCGGACGGTTCAGGACGATTGATGAGGCAATCAACTATGCCGAAACGGTCGCGGTGGACGATATGCAATGGTGCAGAGACAATGGCCTCGAATTTATGCCGGTTACATTTCCGGGTTTTAGCTGGAAAAATCTGACGGGTACCCAAAACCATATTTCGCGTGAAGATGGCCGCTTCCTGTGGGCCCAGCACCATGCGCTGATGGCCAACGGCGCGACGATGATTTATCAGGCAATGTTTGATGAACTGGACGAAGGGACTCAGATATTCAAGGTAACAAATACGCCGCCCGTCGGCAAAAGTGAATTTTTGACCTATGAAGGCTTGCCGACCGATCATTATCTGTGGCAGGTCGGCCAGGCGTCAAAAATGCTTCGCGGCGACATCGCGCTGACCGACAGGATTCCGCCGCGTGAAGGGCACGATGAGGCCAATGCGCGTATTGCTTCCGGCTACGATGAATGATTACTTGCCCTGTGAGATTGAAACAGTTATTCTATATACGACTCAATGAAGAAAAGAGGTGCGAATGAAACGAAAATACTTTTTTTTTCTGATTTTGTGGGGGGTGGCCTGTTCATGGGTTTGTGCAAAATATATGACCGAAACGGAACAATACGTGGACGAAGGTTTTTTGCACAGCTCTGCTCTGCCTTGTGTCGGCGTGTATTATTATCCCTGGTATAAAGGGCCGGGTCGCCAGTGGCAGCAGGCCATGCGGCTGCTCCTTGAAGAACCGCAGAAACCCAAAAGCGGCCTGTATGATTCCAGGGACCCTGAGGTGATTGCCGAACATATTGAGCAAAGCCTTCGCGGCAGCGTTTCATTCTGGGCGGTCAGTTGGTGGGGGCCGGGCAGTTTCACCGACCTTGTTTTCAAGGATCATATCCTGGCGCATCCGGATGCATCAAAATTGAACTATGCGATTCTCTATGAAAGCACCGGACGCTTCGGGCGTTTTCAAAACCCCAATTATCGTGCCTGGAT
>DSDR01000074.1 GCA_011048645.1 Phycisphaerales bacterium | reverse complement strand
GTTCGGCATCGGCGCCGAGAGCTATACCGTCGGTTCGCACGAGTTTTATATGGGCTATTCCGTGTCGCGGCGAATTCTGCTGTGTCTGGATGCGGGCCATTATCATCCGACGGAAGTCATTTCGGACAAGATTTCGGCGGTGATGATGTTCGTGCCGGAACTGCTGCTGCACGTCAGCCGGCCGGTACGGTGGGACAGCGACCATGTGGTGGTGCTGAACGAGGAACTGTTTGCCATCGCTCAGGAACTGGTGCGCAGCGGCAAGCTGGACAAGGTGCACATCGGGCTGGACTTCTTTGACGCCAGTATCAATCGCGTGGCGGCCTGGGTGATTGGCACGCGCAATATGATCAAGGCGCTGCTGTATGCGATGCTCGAGCCGACGCAGGAAATGAAGGACGCGGAGCTGGCCATGGATTACACCAAACGACTGGCGATGATGGAAGAGCTTAAGACGCTGCCGTTCGGGGCGGTATGGGATTATTATTGCCATACGCAGAATGCGCCGGTCGGTATGGCGTGGTTTGACCAGGTACGCCGGTACGAAAAGGACGTGTTGTCGAAGCGATAAGACCGGGGCCGCGGATTTTTCGGCTGGGTTCCCGTGTTCGTCGAAACAGGAAAAGACTCAATCTCGAAAACGAACCTTCATCGGACATTTGAAAAAAGGAGACGGTTATGGATGGATTGCTTGCATCGGGCGCCAATCCCGCTGTGGGGATTGTGATTTTTATGTTGGGGGGATTGGCCGGGGCGGTGTTTTATCTGCCGTTCAAGAAGGTCACCGGCTGGGCATGGGAAAGTTACTGGCTGGTGTACGCGATGTTCGGTCTGTTGATTGTACCGTGGGTGTTGACGCTGATCGTTTCACCCAATGTCTTCGATGTGCTGCGTGCGGCGCCGCGCGGCGAGCTGTGGTACACGTATCTGTGCGGTGCGGCCTGGGGGTTCGGCGGCCTGACGTGGGGGCTGATGATTCGATATCTGGGCTTTGGCCTGGGACTGGCGATGGGCGCCGGGATTACCTCGGCGGCCGGGACGCTGTTTCCGCCGATGCTCAAAGGCGCTGAGGCGATTCAGGCGATGTTTACCACGCCGTCCGGTCGGGTATCGGTGCTGGCGGCGGTGATTTCGGTGGCGGGGATTGTCCTGGTCGGCATGGCCGGAATGAGCAAAGAAAAAGAATTGTCCGAAGATGAAAAGAAAAAGGCCGTCGCGGAGTTTGATTTCAAAAAGGGCATTATCGCGGTGCTGTTTGCCGGGCTGATGAGCGCGGGGATGAGCTTTGGCCTGCAGGGCGGGCCTCGCATCGAAGAGTTGGCGCTGACTGTTTCACCGGCCTCGTCGGTGGCGTGGGCGGGAATGCCGGTGCTGGTGATGGTCCTGCTGGGGGGGTTTACGGTCAATTTTGTCTGGTGTGTGCTGCTGAACATCAAGAACAAGACCGCCGGCGATTATGTCCGTCCCGATGGGCCGGTGCTGACGTCGAATCTGTTTTTTGCGGCGCTGGCCGGGACGATCTGGTGCTCGCAGTTTATTTGTTTTAAGACCGGCGAGCCGCAGATGGGCGAGACGTCGTATATCGGCTGGGCGGTGCTGATGGCCAGTCAGATCTTGTTCAGCCAACTGCTGGGCGTGGCGCTGGGCGAGTGGAAAGGCGCCAGTCGAAAGACGGTTCAACTGCTGGTCAGCGGATTGGTGCTGCTGCTGGTCTCGGCGGTGGTGGCCGGTTACAGCGGTTATCTTGGACAGTCCTGAGGGCGTGTTGACGAATTTTTATGAATTGGAATGACAAGAGATGTGTGAGGTGTCAGATGGCGATGCGAATAATCGGGTATGCAGCGATGGTATGCAGTGTGTTGTTTATGACGGCTTCGGCAAAGGGTGTTTCGCCCTTGCGGGCGGACTATTTGCGGTGTGAGAATCGGGTTGATCCGTTGGGGATTGATGTGGCGTCACCGCGTTTGAGCTGGACGGTTGTTTCACCGCAGCGTGGGCAAAAACAAAGCGCCTATCAGGTGCGGGTGGCCGATTCGCTTGAGGCGCTGAAGGCCGGACAGGCAACGGTCTGGGATTCGGGCAGGGTGCAAAGCGACCAGACGCTTGGTGTGGAGGTTGACGGCAAGCCGCTCTCGTCGCTGGGCGTGTACTACTGGGCGGTGCGGGTTTGGGACCGAGACGGTATCGCATCCGAGTGGTCGGCGCCGGCGATGTGGCAGATGGGACTGCTCAGGCCGGAACAGGAATGGACGGCGCAATGGATCGGTATGGATGACCGGCCGGCCAATCTGTATCAGGGAATTCACGAGGCCGAGAAGTATTTGGCGGAGTGCCGATGGGTTTGGGTTCCTGATGATGGAGATCCGACACGCGCGGCGCCGGCCCAGATGCGGTATTTTCGCAAGTCCTTTGTTGTGGACAGCGCTCAGTCGCCAAAACAAGCCATGCTGTATGTCGCTGCGGATAACAATGCACGGGTGTATCTCAACGGGACACGTCTGCCGGGCGCGATCGGGTTTTCCCACGCCGCTCAATTGGATTTGAAAGAGGGATTAAAAATCGGACAAAATGTGTTTGCGATTGCGGTGCGCAATGAAGGCGACCGCCCTAATCCCGCCGGACTGTTGGGGCTGGCGGTCATTGAGTTTGCAGATGGACACCGGCAGGTCATCGCCATTGATGACACGTGGAAATGCGACAAAGAAGTACCCCGTGGCTGGCAGGAAGCGAACTTTGACGATGCGCATTGGCCGGCGGCAAGGGCGTTTGCCGACAACGGCGCCGAGCCATGGGGACAGGTCAAATTATCGTCCTTGACACTGCCTGCGCCGGTCTATCTGCGGCGGACATTTGAAACGACGCGACCTGTGCGGCGTGCCACCATGCTGGTTTCGGCGCTGGGTATTGGCCAGGTATGGATCAACGGACAAAAAATCGGGAATGATTATTTCCTGCCCGGCTGGACGGATTACAGAAAACGGGTTTATTATGTACAATATGATGTTACCGATGTGATTGGTCGGGGACGCAATGTGCTGGCGGGAATCGTCGCTGACGGTTGGTATGCAGGCTATGTGGGCTGGGGTCGCCAACGAGAACACTACGGACAGGATCCTCGACTGGCCGCCCAACTGCATTTGGAATACGCCGACGGCGGCAGCGAGACTATCGTCAGTGATACACGCTGGAAGGCATCGACCGGGCCGACGCTGGAAGCGGATTTTCTGATGGGTGAAACCTATGACGCTCGGAGGGAGTTGAACGGATGGGATCGGCCGGACTATGACGATTCGGCCTGGAAGACGGCGGCAACGGGGGCGTCGGTATCGCCGCGGATTCAGGCCTATCCGGGGGTGACCGTGCAGGTCTTTAAGGAGATCGCTCCGGTGAGCATCACCGAGCCGGTCAAAGGAGCGTATGTGTTTGATATGGGCACGAATCTGGCCGGGGTGGCCCGATTAAAAGTCCGCGGCAAGGCGGGCGATAAAGTCGTCTTACGGTTTGCTGAGCGGCTGAACCCCGACGGGACGATTTATACGGAGAATCTTCGCGCAGCCCGTGCAACGGATACCTATATCTGCAAAGGCGAGGGGATTGAAATCTGGCAGCCGCGGTTTACATTTCACGGATTTCAGTATGTCGAAGTGACCGGTTATCCGGGCGTACCGGGCAAGGATGCGGTCACGGCGGTTGAACTGACCTCGGCAACGCCGGTGATCGGCTCGTTTGCGTGCAGCGATCCGATGCTCAATCAGCTTTATCATAACATCTGTCAGACGCAGCGGGCCAATTTTATCGATGTTCCAACGGATTGTCCTCAGCGGGATGAACGGCTCGGCTGGACCGGCGATGCGCAGGTGTATGTTGCGGCGGCCTGTTACAATACGGACGTGCAGGCGTTCTTTACCAAGTGGCTGGTGGATCTGGCCGACGCCCAGCGAGAGGACGGACAGTTTCCAAAGGTTGCGCCCTTGGTGGCCAATCAGGAAGACGGCGGCCCGGGCTGGGCGGACGCGGGCGTGATTTGTCCGTGGACGATTTATCAAATGTACGGCGACCGTCGGTTGCTTGCGACCCATTATGAGGGGATGAAGCGGTTTATCGCGTTCTGCAAAAATCGTTCAACAGCCAAGCTCCTGCCGCCGGCGCGATTTCATTGTTTCGGCGATTGGCTGAATATCAATGACGATACGCCTCATGATGTCATCTATACCTCATATTTTGCGTACAGTACATACCTGACGGCGCGAGCGGCCGAAGCCCTGGGACGCAGCGAAGAGGCCGCACAGTACGACGCACTGTTTGAACAGATTAAGGCGGCGTTTAACAACGCTTATGTTGCCGAGGACGGCACAATCAAGGGCGACAGCCAGACGGCCTATGTCCTGGCGCTGGCTCACGATGTGCTGGACGGACAGCGCAAACAACAGGCCGCCGAGCATTTGATTCGCAAGATTCGGGATAATCAGTGGCATCTGTCCACCGGTTTTCTGGGGACGAAGGATTTGATGCACGTGCTGGGTAAGATCGGACGGTATGACGTGGCCTATCGGCTGCTGCATAACGACACGTTTCCGTCGTGGGGCTTTAGTATCAAGCACGGCGCGACGAGCATCTGGGAGCGCTGGAACGGCTGGACGCCGGAGCAGGGATTTGCCGATCCGGGGATGAATTCGTTTGCGCATTATGCATACGGCGCGGTGGGACAGTGGATGTTTGAAAACATCGGCGGCATTCGAACCGACGGTCCGGCGTTTGGGCATATGGTACTTGCCCCGCAGATGGATCCAAAGCTGACGTGGGCGGATGTGCGATACGATTCGATTCGCGGGCCGATTGTGTCCCGCTGGAAACGAACGGGCGACGGACTTGAGTGGGAGATAGAGGTTCCGGCCAATACAACGGCAACCGTGGTCGTGCCGACCGGCGACGCCGAATCCGTGCGCGAGTCCGGTCGTCCTCTTTCGCAGGCCGAAGGCGTTGTCGTGGCGGGTACGGAACCCGATGCGGTTAGACTGCGCGTCGGATCGGGAAGCTATCGGTTTCGATCCGTATTGCCATAGCCAAAAAGTTTCACACAACCTCCTTGAAGGCGGGCGTCTATGGAAGTCAACACAGCAGCGCGGTCGGACATCGATGCGGACCGGCAGGACGGTTTTTCGCCGGTCGAAGAGTTTGAACGCCAGCCGGTGCCGCCGCGGGCGAGATTGGGGTTTGGCAGTTTTCTGGGGATGTACGCGGGGGAACATACGGCCGGTACGGAGCTGATGATCGGGCCGCTGTTTGTGGCGCACGGGGTCTCGGCGGTTGATTTTATCTTAGGCCTGCTCGTGGGCAATGCGCTGGCGGTGTTGAGCTGGATGCTGTTTTGTGCCCCGATTGCCGTGCGGGCGCGACTGACGCTGTACTATCAGCTCGAAAAAATCTGCGGCCGCACGCTGGTGACGACCTACAATCTGGCTAACGGGGTGATGTTTACGATTCTGGCCGGTGCGATGATTACCGTCTCGGCCACCGCGCTGGGGGTATGGTTTGATTTTCGGATGCCGGGGCTGGATGACGCGACGCCGACCAGCGTCGGGTGGGTGCTGGCGGTGGTGGTGATGGGGCTGCTGTTCGCGGTGTGTGCGGCCTATGGGTTTAAGACCATCAGCAAGTTTGCCAATATCGCGGCGCCGTGGATGGTGCTGGTGTTTTTGACGTTCGGGCTGATTACCCTGCGGCGGTTTATCGACGCAACGGGAACGGTGATTGAATCGCCGGGCGATCTGTGGGCGATGTGCAAGACGGCGATTTGGAAGGGCGGCCAGCCGCTGGCCGGACGGGCGAAGTTTACGTTCTGGCATGTGATGTTTTTTGCGTGGTTCTGCAATATGGCCTGGCACATTGGGCTGAGCGATTTGTCGGTATTTCGATACGCCCGCAAGGCGTGGTATGCGATTGCCTCGGCGGCGGGGATGTACATCGGGCATTTTATGGCGTGGATTTGTGCGTCGCTGCTGTTTGCGTATCAATTGCATATCGACCCGAGTAACACCGATGTGCATCCGGGCCCGATGACCTATGAGGCGGCGGGGCTGACGGGGCTGCTGTGCGTGGTGATTGCCGGCTGGACGACGGCCAATCCGACGATGTATCGGGCGGGACTGGCGTTTCAGGCGATCATGCCCAAGCGCAGCCGGTTTGCCGTTACGCTGGCGACGGGCGTTTGCGCGACGATTGCCGCGGCGGTGTATCCGAAGGTCACCATGCGGCTGCTGGATTTTGTGGCGATCTGGGCGCTGATTTTGATGCCGATGGGGGCGGTGATCTTCGTGGATTTCTGGCTGATTAAAAAATTCGGCCTGCGCAGCAACTGGGCTGAGTGGAGCGGGCGGTCGTTCAACTGGGCGGCGGGGCTGGCCTGGCTGATCACGCTGACGGTGTGCACGATGCTGGTGCAGTTTGGCGGGATTGTGGATGGGCTGGCGGCGCGGGGGCTGCTGAACCTCTCGCCTGAGCGAATGCAGTGGCTCAAAGAGACGTTTACGATTGAGATTTTCTTTGTCAGTCTGCCGGGCTGGTTTATGACGGCGATTTTGTATATTGGGATCAGCAAACTTTATCAATCCCGTATTCGGCCTGCGGTCGAGGAGAGGCGCTGACGATGCGAAATCTGCTGCGTAGTCTGGGGTGGTTGTCGCTGGTGCTGCTGACGGCGCCGTCGGCGGCGTATCTGGCCGGATGGTTGTCGCTGGAAACGGTCAAGCTGCTGATGCTGATAGCGACGGTCCTGTGGTTTGTTTCGGCGGGGCTGAATGTCAAGATCAATGGTCACGCCGACCGAGCGCACCCGATGACTGAAGGAGAGCTAACACAATAATTTGACTTTTTTGTCGCCACGAAGAACACGAAGAATAGTTTTAAGTTATGAGTTTTTAGTTTTTAGTTTTTAGTTAAACTACGAACTACGAACTTTCCCCCGTGTCGTGAAGACGGCGGTATCGATCGGGCGCGCCGTCTCTGGCGGACGACGCGCCTGATCGCCAAAGTTTGTGCAGCCGTTTATTGCATCGCCATTTCCAGCGCGGCGGTGGTGAGATAATATTTGGTGATCATATTGGGCACTTCCCAGTCGGGCATTTTGCCTTCTTCGAGGAAACCCAGATACTTT
>DSDR01000249.1 GCA_011048645.1 Phycisphaerales bacterium | reverse complement strand
TCATAGCCCCAGTGAAATTGCCCATCTGATCGTTCAACAGGCCGACTGGCTGTCTGCCGGTCAGGATCGACAGGACGAGGAACAGCAGAAGGGATTACGCGATTATTCAAAAAGCATCTTTTCAACGATTCCCAGTCAGTCCGGCGGCACTGGCCCGGAGGATTGTTTCTTACCGTTGTACCCGTTATCCCTGGGCAAAGAAAATTTTCCGCGCCGGGCCGATGAAAAACTAAATCCCGTTAAGGATTACCAGGCCCTGTGGAAGTTAGCACTTGAACACTTTGGTCAGCTTAAGCCGGTTGAGCCTGCGATCTTTCTGGAACAATTGATCTGGATATACAGTCTTTATGCCGGATGCGTCCCCAGTCATCAAACAAAACATTTCGAAATCTCACTGCTGGACCACAGCCTGACCACCGCGGCGTTTGCCGCGGCCCTGTATCAATACCACGTTCAGACCAACACACTCAACGAAGCCTCTGTAAAAGACCCCAATCTCAAAAAATTTCGTTTGGTCAGCGGTGATCTCAGCGGCATTCAGACCTATTTGTATCATACCACTTTAGAAAAACCTTCGAAAGTCAGCAAACGGCTGCGTTCCAAATCATTTTATCTCGGGCTTGTAACACGGCTAGCCGGCAACCTGATTTTAGAGCGAGCAGGACTTTGCGCTCTTAATCGCATCATTGATGCCGGCGGCAATTTTTGCCTGTTGATCCATAACACCGAAGAAAGTGTCAACTGCATCAGAGACACTGAACAACTCATTCAGCGCTGGTTCCGAGAGACATTTGATGGTCAGTTGAATCTGAATCTCTGCTATGATATGGAACTATCCGGTAAGGATTTTTCGACACAGCGATTCCACGTCATTCAGGACAAGCTGTCGTGGAATATGGAGCGTGCCAAAAAACAGCCGCTGCGAACTATATTAACCCGTGACGGACAATGGCTTCAGGATGACTTTGTGCTCAAATTGAATCCCGCGACGATACCTGATGCACTGCCGCAAGCCAAAGAAGAAACACCTCAGGAGAAATTTTTTAATCAGATAGGCGCCAAGCTGACGTCGGGGAATTTTCTGTCTATCGGCGCCCAACCATTTGAAGGGGCGTTTGATGCTGCGCTGGCTGAGCTGCCGCTGGCTAACCCCTTCGGCCGATATTACTTTACCATCACGGATCGCCCACCGATACAAAACAACAATATACTGAGCTGTCTGGAGTTTGTACCTGGTATTCGGCAAAAACCCTTACACACCATTCATTCCGGCACATTCTTAGCCAACTATGTCCCTCGGCAAACCGACGCGGATCGAGCGGTCTATCAAGACTCACACGTGAGCCAATGGCTGACCGGGCAACTCAAAGATGAGGGCGAAGAACATTATGCCCCTGGTCGCCAAAAATCGTTTGCCCACCTCTGCGCCGATGCGTATGCCTTTGGCAGCGACGGCAAGCCCAAAGGTCAGCCGCTGCTGGCGGTACTGAAGGCCGATGTGGACCGGCTGGGGATGCTGTTTTCCAATGGGCTTGAAAAAGCCAAGGCGTCATTGAGCTACTATATCTCTCTGTCTCGCCAATTGAATTTGTTTTTCAGCGGCCTTATGCCGAATCTGTTTCTCGACCCACCCAAGGGGTATGAGGATTTCCGCAACATCTACACCGTCTATGCTGGCGGCGATGATCTGCTGTTGGTCGGGCCGTGGCGGACAATCTTGAAGTTTGCGACCTATCTGCAAAACCAGTTCCGGCGTTATGTCTGTCACCACCCCGACATTACCCTATCGGCCGGTATCTCCGTCTGCCACAGCCGCTTTCCGCTCTCACAAGCCGCCCGTCAGGCCAATGTCGCACTGGCCAAAGCCAAGGAAAAACGCAACCGTATCTGTGTTTTCGGTACCGTTCTGGAATGGCCTGATTTTGAGCAGGCGATGGATGACGGCCTCTTTCTGGATCGCATCATGCAGGAGGAGGGCGCCGAGGGCATCAGGGCCGCCAAGGGGTTTGTCTATCGCCTGATTCGGTACTTCCACATGGCCGAAAAGTGTCGGCAGAGTGAGGAATCAACGAAAGATAAACGCAAACGGGTGAATCTCAAAAACCTGCTCTGGCGGTCGCATCTTCGGTACGATATGGCCCGCAACGTTCACCTGACCAATAAAAATCACAAACATCCACCCGGCCTGGAGCGGCTGGAAAGGATGACCGCTTTGACAAAAGACCCCAGCGAAATGGCGCGGCTCAAAGTCGCAGTAACCTATTGTCTATACTTTAATCGTGGAGGTAAATAAGCATGAGCGCGTACAACCTTCAAAAAAGGGGCCATGATTCTCGCAATCCAAGGCCGACATCTAAACCGGTTGAGGTAACATTTTACGCCAACAAGGCAGAAAATGAGCTCCATCCTCAGCTTTTATATGAATGGGCCGAAGAGCAGGCCAAGCTGTTTCCCGAAGGCAGAGACAAGGTATCAAAAAGCCAAATCCGGCGGTTTTTCGGAGCGATCAAGAATCTGCAATTTCAACTCGAAAGCCAGCGACCGTGGGGACAGATTCTTCCATTGTTTAAAATGTTTCACAGTAAAGTGTGTTATGCGGAAAGAGCTGGCAATAAAAAAATCCCCAAAGAGTTTGCAGATTTCCTGAAAGAAAATATGAAAAAGGTAGGTGACGATAAAGATGACTTTATCGCGTTTGTCATGTATTTTGAGGCAGTTTTGGGCTTTGCATATGGTCACAATAAAATAGGAAGGGATTAGACAATGAATATTAAAAAAATCAATACCATCAAACAACTCAAAGGCAAAATCAGCGTCCAGACGGGCCTGCATATCGGCGGCTCGACGGAAACGATGGAGATTGGCGGGGTGGATAATCCCATTCTTCGCAACAAGAAAAACAACGAACCGTATATCCCCGGCTCATCGCTCAAGGGCAAGATGCGGTCGCTGATGGAATG
Organism: Phycisphaerales bacterium; assembly: GCA_011048645.1. Lineage (GTDB taxonomy): Bacteria > Planctomycetota > Phycisphaerae > Sedimentisphaerales > Anaerohalosphaeraceae > T3Sed10-213. Next base: position 4,215 of record DSDR01000249.1, on the reverse strand, counting down.
GCACCTGGGCAAGCTGCATCCCGACGGTGACATTTATATGGATAAGGACCCCAATTGTCCCATCACGCGCGTCTTTGGCCACAGTGCCAAAAGTGAATACAAAGTCGGGCCAACACGGCTGATTGTCCGCGATTGTTTTTTGAGCGAAGATGCCCGCCAATCCTTTAAGCAGGGCCAGGATATCACGGAGGTTAAGCAAGAAAACTTTATAAATCGTATCACTGCGGAAGCAACGCCCCGGCCGCTGGAGCGGGTGGTTCCGGGCGTGACGTTTGACCTGGACATCGCCTACCGCGTCATCGATACCGGCGACGGCGGCGCAACCGACGAGCAGAACTTCAGCGAGGTGGTGCTCAAGGCCCTGGCGCTGGTCGAGCGTGACTTTTTGGGCGGCGCCGGCTCGCGCGGCTGCGGCAAGGTCAAGTTCATCAACCTGACCGACGAAACCGGCCAACCGCTGCAACTGCCAACCGTCTGAACCGAAAGGCAACGCTGTTATGAAATGGTTTGATGTTACGCTGAAGGTGCAAAGCGCACTGGGCACGCTGCTGTCCGCCGACACCCTCTTTGGCCATCTGTGCTGGAGCATCCGATACCGCGATGGAGAAAAGGCACTGGGCGACTTTTTAGCCGCCTACGGTGCCGACGTTCCGTTGCTGCTGAGCGACCCCTGTCCGGTCGGCTTTTGGCAGATGCCCATCCTGCCGCGCCCCAGACCCCAAGAGGAAAATCATCTGCTCAAGATTATCCAAAGCACCGACAAAACCGTGCTGGAAAAAAATCTGTCCGACTGCAAGCCGGCGCAGCGAATCACAGGCCTTCGCCCCACATTCGTCGAGGCATTTGACATCCTCAAATGGCTCTATACCCTGCGCTGGTTACCGGAGGAGGCGCTAAACAGCACGATCAATGGTCTATCCTCGGCGGCAATTCTAAATTGGTTTTTGGAAAAAGGCTGCGGCCAGCCGAATATACCCAAAGAAACCGTCGTGCCGCACAACACCATCAACCGCCTGACCGGCGCCACCGGCGACCAAGGCAGTTTCTTCTTCACGCGGGAACACCACATCGACCCGGGCGATCCGCCGGTCTTTCATTTAGTGGCCGGCAGTGACTGCTATACCGCCGAGCAAATCAGCGACCTGCTCACCGGTGCGCTGGCCGCCGGCTACGGCAAATTCAAGTCTCGCGGCAAGGGCCACGTCACGGTCGAATCGGTCAAGCCGATTATCTTGCCGACGGCCCAAAACCCCAACGCCGTGATGCTGCTGGCCGCCTGCGCGCCGACCGCCAACGACCCGACCGACGGCTTCTGGAAACTGGCCACCAAACACGGCAAGCTCGGCGGCCACTGGGCCGTTGGCCCGCATCCATCCGGCAAGCACAACCCCTATAAAAGGCCGCTGATGATGCTCGCTGCCGGAACAATCCTGAAAACCGACGCGCCGCGGCCCTGTTATGGCCGGTTGGTCGAGAACATCCACCCCGATTTTGCCGAGGTGCGCCATTACGGCCTGTCGCCGGCGATTCCGGTCTGTTGCGATTTTTCGGAGGACCTATGAAGCACTATAAGATGACCATTCAGATTCTCTCGCCTGTTCATATCGGTTCTGGTCAGGACATCGACCCGCTGGAATATGTCGTCAAAGGCGGGGTGTTTTATCGGCTTGACCTGCCAAAGTTCCTCTCGCAGATGGACGGCGCACTGCGGGCCGAGTTCAACCGCAAGGCCGCCGATCCCAACCCCATTGTCCTGCGGGATTTTATCCATCGCCACGCCGACCCGCAAAAAAACGCCTGCTTTACCGCCGACGGCGGAGCGTTCGAGGCCACGTATCAGCAGAACCTCAAAAACCCCAATACCCGGCTGGAAATCACCCTGATGACCCGCACCCCCGGCAACTGGCAGGCGTATATCCCCGGCTCCTCTATAAAAGGCGCCATCCGCACGGCGGTCGTCTCGAAACTGGCCAACGACAAACCGCTACGCAACCCCAATCCGAAGTTTTTCGAAAAAGATGTGCTGGGCTTTGGCGATGCCAAACAAGACCCGTTCCGCTGCGTCCGGATTTCCGATGCGCCGCTGCCCGAGGCCGCCACGTTTATCGACAAGGCCGAGATATTCAAGCTCAACAAAGGCATCGGCCCCGACCCAGCCGGCATCCAGATGTTCTATGAACAGTGTTTTTCTCTGTTGGACGGTGAAACCATCGTCGCCGTCGGCACGCTGGCTATCGATGACCAACTGCCCAGCAAACGAACCTTTGACAGACGTCAGAAAAAAGAGGTTAATGCTGTTTCAATGTCGCTGAATGCCTTTGATCTGCTCAAGGCATGTCGCGATTTTTATCTGCCCAAGATGCAGGCCGAACACAACACGTTTTACCAATCCAACACCGAGTTGGAGGCCAACAGTCAGCGGCTGCTGGATGTCCAATACGCCGATAACGAATTTCCCATTCGGCTGGGACGGTTCAGCCATGTTGAGTGCACGACCGTCGATGATTATCGCAAGCCCCAGACCCGCCGAACACGCGACGGTAAATCCCTGCCGTATGGCACCACCCGCACGCTTTCGGCCGGTACGATGCCGATGGGATGGGCCAAAGTCCGCCTCGAGCCGATACGTTAGCCCTGCGGACTGCTGTTCTTTGACAAGTTCATAGTGTTTCGGGGTGGGTAAAGCCTATACCGCTGCTGAGTTTTGCCGATATGAAAGATATATGACGGCAAAAGGAGGCCGTATGCAGACTCTGTACCTGAAAGAACAAGGCTCCAAGCTCGGCTGTTCCGGTCGGCGGCTCGTGGTCACCAAAGACGACCAGGAGCTGCTGACCGTACCGATTCATCGTCTCACACGGGTGGTATTGATCGGACGTGTGCAGGTAACCACGCAGGCGATGTCTTTTTTATTGGACCGTCGCATCCCACTGGTGATGACCACGCTGAACGGACGGCTTCGCGGCGTGCTTGTCCCGCCGGATACGCCGCACAAATTGAAACACAGCAGACGATTGATTCGCTCCGCGGTATCGAGGGCATCATCGCCCGGGAATATTTTGCCGCTTTGGTTAAGGTGTTTGAAGGTCTGGACCTGAACTTTTCCGGTCGGGTGCGGCGACCGCCGACCGACCCGGTCAATGCGGTATTGTCTTATACCTACATCCTCTTGACCGAGCATTGCGCGTGTGCCTTGCAGACGACACGGTTTGATATTTATCTCGGCTTTATGCACAAACCCAATCGCAATGCTCCGGCCCTGGCGCTGGATTTTGTGGAACAGTTTCGCCAGCCCATCGCCGATCGGTTTGTGATGCTGTTGTTTAACAAAAAAATCCTCCAGGCGGCGGATTTCAATCCCGGTCCGATGCACAGCGTGTTGTTGACCGAATCTGCCAAACGTACCCTCATTACCCAATGGGAACAGTTTTTGGAAACTCCGCAGCGGCTGCTGGAAAACCAGCCGCACTTATCCCCGCGCGACTTGCTCTACCGACAAGCAGAAGCGTTCGAGGCGGCCATACGCGACAAAAAATCTTATACCCATTATCGGCTTTGTCTGTGAAGGATAGTGTGATGTTTGTAGTAATGGCTTATGACTGTTCCGATGACAAACGTCGGCTGAAAGTCGCCAGGATTATGCTCGATTACGGCTATCGTGTCCAGTACAGCGTCTTTGAAGCGGATTTGGACGACGACCTGCTCAAAGAACTGATTGCCCGGCTTGAAAAAGTGATCAACGCCACAGAAGATTCCATTCGGATTTATCATATCTGCCGGCGTTGCCTGGATCAGACCCAACTTTTTGGCGACGCCGAGTTGACAAACCAGGAAATTTGCTTTATTGTATAAACAGCCAGGAGCAGTCCATCTGACAGACGGCTATGAAAAACGTTTAACTTCTTGTAAATAAAAAGGTTATGGAGATTGCCGGGAAACTCTATCGAACCGCTGCACCCCCAAAAGGGAAACATAATGGACGATGCCGAAAAAAGAGTTTGTAACGGCTTAAATAAAAAAGAGTTACAAACGCCAACGTTGCAGCGCCCCCCTGATGAATAAGGGATTGAAACAAGCACAATGACTGCTCACCCATTAAATGGATGACCGTCGTTGCAGCGCCCCCCTGATGAATAAGGGATTGAAACAAGCACAGGCTTTGCTCACCCATAAGGTGGACAATTGACGTTGCAGCGCCCCCCTGATGAATAAGGG
>DSDR01000382.1 GCA_011048645.1 Phycisphaerales bacterium | reverse complement strand
GTCCTGACTGTCGCCAGTTGCGGCGTGGACCGTATCGCCGTCGGCGCGATCACACACTCGGCCGTCGCAGCCGACATCGGCCTCGACCGAGACACCATCGATTATTGACACTCTTAAATAGGGACAGTTACCTATTTAAGTGTCAAAAGAGTAAATTAAATGGCAACTGTCCCTATTTATATATTTTCTTCTATTTTCCTATTTTCTGATTTTTTTTATGCATTAATGACCATCAAATTATTTTATTTCGGCGAGGTAAAACAAACAAGCTACCCAAAGCCAGCATCCCAAATGTCAACGGTTCGGGGATTGGTGTAAAGCTGAAATCGTCAAAGTATACAGAATGACTTCCGTCATTAAAAATATTCCCAGCTATTACAGTCCTCAAGTATATGAGGCTAACATGTTGCAAAGGGCCGTGGCCAACATCGACACCATCAAGGGAGTAGATAGTCCCCGCGTCTGACACAGATATTTGGAAATGGTGCCATCCGGGCGATTGCTGTCCTACCATGGTATTTGGGAGGGAAATGCGATATGCGTAATCAGTGAGAGGCCAAACGCTATAATTCAAACCCATAGTCGCCCATTCACTTGTGTTGCCAAAGCGGGAATTATCAAGGTATATCCCAGCCATAAATGAAAACATTGTGTCATAGAACCACACAGAAAAGGTGCCCTGCACAGGAGTTTCAAAATAGTGTCCCATATAAAAGCCTGGCTGTGTAATAGCATCAAAGCTGAGTTTTAGCGACTGAGTTCCTGTTCTGGCATAATCAGTGGACAAGGAATAACTGCTGTTTCTATGAGCCGGAACTGATGTGTCGGGGAACCAAAACGAATCCAGACTGTCCCCTTCAAAACTGTCTGAAAATGCGATCGTTGCCTGAGTGAGTGAATTCATCAACAGCACTGCCACAATTACAATTAAATAATAGTTTTTCATTTTTGGACCCTTTCAACATTTGTGATATTTTATTTCTAACCTGCCAATCAAGTTATTATTTTCGCGGGGCTCGTCAATTGCAAACCGATACGATTCCAATGATCATTTCATCACACATCTCCTGCATTCAATATATACTTGCCAGAAAGAGCAGAAGTGTAAAAAAAGTGAAGTCAATCGCGATGGGGTTTTCTCCTCTCAACGTTTCAAAATTTCAAAGTACAAAACCACAAATACAGAGAAATTATTCAATCCTTATTCTATTCAAAATTTTATCGTCGCAATCAACCAAAGTCAAGTCCTTATTTCTTAATTTGACAAAAATTAGGTATTTTACCGGACCATAAAAATGAAAAATAGGGACAGTTACAATCCTGTTCGGCTCGTTATTTGCTCTTTGTGAACTTTATATTGTGTTCATGGCCAGTCGGTGTAGTTTATCGGTTGGCGAGGCAACAGGCAAGTTATTTTCGCGCAGCATGAACGGCGGCCTGACTGCGGGTACAATCGGCCTTGGGCGAGGTTAATCCTGTTTTTGCAATTTGGCGATGTGGGCCAGCAGCTCCTCTTCATCGGCCATGCCGGTAAAGTACCAGCAGAGCATCTCATAGGTGCGCAGGGTCGGCTTTCGGCCCGTCCACAGGGCAATCAGCATACGGCGTCGTGAAGGGATTCGAGCATTCCGGAGATGGCCTTGAAGTATTTGAATCCCTGAAGCTGCGATTCTTTGATTTTTTCACGTTTGGCGCTCATAAATCTGATTAAAACACATCGCCAAACAGCGCGCCAGTTTAAAACAGGCAATTTATAAAATTTTTTTTAGGGCATGAAAACACAGCAAATCGAGTGCCGAACAGGATTGGTGGACTCCCTGTAATTTCATGTCGCCAAAGTCGGGAATAATAGTAAACGAGACCTCCCGGCTAAAAGCGAGCAATGTCTGAGATCGTATATCATCTTCTCTGCCCTGCAAACGGACGCATGCAAAGGGGGTTAACACAAGGGTGCCCATTTTGCCAGGCTGCTCAATCATCTGCGTTCGCCCCGTTTCCAATAGCATTTCCAGCAACGACATACAGGTCATGTACTGTCCCATTTTATCCCATTCCGTATCGCCTTGGCCGGATACAAAATGGAATTCAAGCGGTTGATTGGGGTCCTCCGGACAAATCGCTTTGATGACAAAGGGTTCCAATTTTGAGGCTGTTTGCGCGATGACAGGCTCCGGGATATGCGTTTCTGTGCGGGTTACCGAAATCGTAATGGTTTTGACGCCATCGCCCAATGCCCAGACGATATTGCCATCAACATTAATCCGAGAAACAAGATCGTCAGTAGTTTTTTTCGGTGCAAGTGATTCGGCGGCTCGTTTCATTGTCAGCGTAAACTCCCGCGTCATTTCTCGGCTACCGCCTTCAGAAGCTGTCCCGCAAACATAGGCAAATAATCCGAGATACACAGCGATAAAAAGGCTATTGGTCTGAAATTTTGAAACCTTCTTCATTGAGGTAAACCTCCACATTAGAAATAGTCTGTTGGTTATTCAATACAACAGGGCTTCGAGTAATTATTTCTATCCCCTGATGATCCCAAAAAATAAGCTTTGATATTTGTGCACTAAGCTTTAACCTAAACGGGGACAGTCACCGTTAAATGTGCTCTTGTGTCACTTAAATAGGTAACTGTCCCCGGTTTCCCTCGGTTGTCCCCATTATTCTTGATCCCGGCCTGGTTGACTTTGCACTTGTTTATTTGACGCAAGTGATTTGACGAATTCCGAGGCAAAATGGTCGGACATCAAAAGTCGGACCAAAAAATCCCTCCCTTGAAAATTCGTCAATTGAAAACGCTCCGAGTCATTCTCTGTATTTCGGAAAACATACTCAAACGCGAAACCTGAGCTTGTTTTTCTCACAGGGACGTAGAGGGGGTTTGCGTCAATCACATACTCGATCTGCGGCGGACGTTGCCAGATTCGAATGAACCAATCGTATTCCGCAAGTACGCCGCGATCCATAATACCGTCATATATTTGCCTGCTTCTCGGGGTGTACAACGCCCCGATTTTGTCTTTGTTACCGGTCTTGACAAGACTGTGCCGCGTCCAAACCAAACTTACTGCCTGATCTGCGGCGTCTTCCATACTCAGATATTCCCGATCGGTGAAGTCTTTTCCGTTGAACAGCAAATACGCCGGATACTTAGCATCTGCTGTTGTCAGGAGGAGGGAATGGTCAAACACACGGTCCGCCGCAGGCGTAATCGAAACAGTCCGGCGAAAGCTCTGTTCAAGTGAATCACGAATCATCGCGTTCAAAAATCCTATTTTATCAGTTTCTTCATCGGACATGTCCCAGCGTACTGAATTGGGCTCGATCTCGACTATCCCAATTGGAATACACACCACACCCAGAGTCGAATGGTTTTGTTTCAAATAAAAGGTGCGTCTCCTTCCAATAAAAACCTGATATTCAACGACATAATCATTGATATTGCCGTCCAGAAGTTGCTCATAAATTTGAAGCAGGAACTGCATCCTCGATTCTGCTTTTTCGTCGTAGCCATTCTGTCCCCAATACGCCGTATTTTGTATGGCCTCTATATCTTTTAGGCGCAACATCTCAAGAATGTCCGGCAACAGGTGTTCGGCGGGCAATCGCGATGCTTGCCTGAAAGAGGCAAGCGGGATGTTATAACGGATTGCCCTGCATTCAAACCACATATCGCAGAGGATCGTCTGCTCATCGCTCAAATCCAGCTTGGCGGCGACAGGAAAATAGACGCTCTGAATGTCCGATGCCCACACGTGTGTTGAAAAGACAACAGAAAACGCCCCACTTAATAAAACTACTTTTATGACACGTTCTGAAAATCTATGCCTGATCATACCTTATCCTTTCAGTTTTGCGATAACAGATCCCATGATTCATTGTCAGATTCACCATTTGTCCAAAAAGAAACATCAACCCTCAACGTATCAAGGCTTATACATCCTGAAAGGCCATCACAATCGCCACACTGATTCAGTCGAAGGTCGCTGGAAAATTCTATTGTCGCTGAAGCGTCAATACCCGCACCTACACAATATTCGGCACCAAAGAGAATCAAACAGGTCTCAAGACTTGCGCTCGCTCCCAACGTTACTCCTGTGCTCATAGAAACAGAACCGGTATTGCACGATTCACCCTCACACTCGTTAATATATCTTCCGACGCTGGCCGTTGCTCCGATTTCACCTTCGATATATGCTTCAATACCAACAGTCAATGATGCGCCAAAAAGATCGCCAACAGATATTTCCAAGCTTCCGTTAAAGTTCCAAAGCGTGATTTTGTCAACACTCGCATATATCGCTGCCATACCGTGGGCACATTTCTCATTTTTTATGGTCTGCCCTGTATTATCACAACAATCTTTTTCTTCATAGTAATGATATAGTACAACACCTGTACATGCTACCGACGGCATTCCGGGGATTTGACCGATAGCATCGTTGACGGCATCAACAAGGGCTGGATCGATTTCGACTGCTGGCCCTGAAGATGTTCTCCACTCTTTATCCAAAGTAATGCAGCCAGAATTGGTACAGCATTGATCGGAATCGCAGCATTCGCCATCGCAGCACACTTCGTCATTATCACAGCAGTCTTCTCCGGCTGAACAGTCCCACACATCACAGTCCGGCCAGTTACTCCAGCACAGCGGGCAGGGCGGCGGGTCAGTCGCACTGACATTGGAGCAAAGCAGGCCGGCCCCAAAGACAACAATTGCAATAGCGGTTTGATTGATCATCTTCTTTTGCGTGTTCATTGGCCGCACTTCTTTCTGCTCCCGAGTCGCCTGAGCAAATCGTCAATTCCCGTCTGCGGCGTCGTATAGCGATAGCCATTGGCCGCCTCATAATCCATCAGCCAGTACAGATACCCCGTCGCCGCCACAGGACGGCCCTGCTGGACATGCACCCGCGCCAACTGCCATGCCGCATACCACACCATCGGGCTGTCATGATACCCCTCAAAAAACGTCTCATACGCCCACAAAATGACCACGTCAGCATCTTGCGGATCAACCTGGCCGGCACGTTTCATTTTTTCATAGCAGTACGCAATCATCCAATGCATGGCGTCTGCATATTTAAAGTTTGGATACTTATCAATAGACATCAAAAACGCATCAGCCGCTTCAAAATACTCGCCCATATACCAATAAGCCAGCCCGATTGTGTAATGCGACAGAGCTTCATAGCGGGTATTTTTTGCTGCCTGGAATGTCTTATCCAAAACAGCAATCGAACGGCGATAAGCTCTTCTCTCGCTTTCTGAATCATTTTTTCCAGAAAATTCACGTGCTTTAAAGTAGTGTTCCTCACCAATCAGGAAAACAGCCCTCGCCGCTTCCGGCAGATCCCCCAATTCCGTTATAATCGTATCCACGTACCAATCCACCGCATCATCATCGCCCAGCCAGACGGCGGATTGTGCGATACCGGTATAAGCGCCGAGCTTTTCGGTGTCATTGGGATTCTGTGTCAGCGCCGCCTGGTGTAAACGGATGGCTGTTTCGTATAATGTCCGGGTACGGCAGTTATTGCCCAGCCGATTGAGCGCTTCGGCCAATCTCGGATCACCGTCAAATCCGGCCAGGACCCGTGTTAACGTGGTCTCGATCATATCCGGCGATTGCGTTTCGATATACACCTCCACTAAGGCCGCCATCACATCCAGCGCGCCGGGGTGCGCGCTATGGTGATTCAAAAAGCGATTGTAAAACTCGATGGCCAGCCCGGTATCATTGAAGGTATCGCAGCAATAGCGCCCCAGACTGACGACCACGTTTGCCAAATCTTCATTAGCCGCATAATAGCTCAAAAGCCGCGCAAACTCGTCATCAACCACCGGCAGGGCATGCTGATCCAAAAACGCCAATATCAAACCATGCTGCATCCATATCATCGCCGGATGATCGGAAAATTCCATCAACGCCGTCTCACACATCGCCTGAGCCGCTGAAAGACGATTGCGATCCGCATAGCGCGCAATGATATTCCGCATCTCCATCGCCACATCAGGATGGTCGGCATAGCGTTGGATAAATTCCAGACACGCTTGGGCGGCATACGTATAATCCTGCTCATCAATGAAATAAAACACCGTCTCAACAGCCGACCAGCGTCCGTGATCTGTATCGCCATGGCAGTCGGCATTGTACCGGTGAACCTCATAGCCGCGAATGCGGTCGCCTGCCCTGAGAAACTCGCGACCAAAAATGTACAGTTCTTTGGAAAGCGTGGGTTCTTCTGCGTAACGAACAGCAAAAGATTTCCATCCCTGCTCAGCTTGGCTGAACTGTTTCTGTCGAATCAATGCAAGGACGACCTCGACGCCCGACCAGCGTCCAAAGTCATGGTCGCCATGCCGAGTACTGTTAAACTGATACAATTCAAAGGATGTATCCATTTGACCGGCTTGTGCATAGGCGCCGGCGATACGATATATTTCACGGGGCAGCATCGGTTCCTTGTCAAAATGAACAAGCAGTCGCTTGTATTCGTCCTCTGCACCGATAAAATCCTTGCTGCCGATACGATCCACGACAAGCTCGCCCTGAGCAATCGCACCATATTCTGTATTGCGATAGGCATCGGCGATATAGCGACACAACGCCAACGCCTTTTCGGGCTGATGAGCCTTATCATATTCACGGCTGATTTGCCAAATCTCTTTGGGCAGCGTCGGCTGATCGGCGAAACGCATAAGCAACAGCTCATAAGCCGCCTGAGCGGCGTCCCAATCCTTTCGGCCAATAGCGTCATAAACGACTTCCACCTGCGACCACATGGCTTTCTCAAACGCGGCATAAGTCGCCGAGTTCGTGTGATGCAACTGCAACGCCAGATCATGATATCCATTCCAGCCGTAGTGGCGACCAATCCAATAGAGACTTTCCGCAACGTCCGGATGACTCGCATAGTCGGTTCTGATTCGCTGAATCTGAACATCCGCATCATCCAGGCGACCGGCCTGTATATACAAAGCGGCCGTTTCGCGGTGCGCCTCAAGGGCGTACTGCGAGTGGGGATAATGTCGGATGATCTGTGCGTAGGCGGCCGCTGCCTGGTCGATGTGGTTCTGTTGAGCCGCCTCTTGGGCCGCCTGCTGCCAGTCTTTGACCTGTTGCGGCACGGGCGGCTGTGCATAGAGACTTGCCGACAAACACAGCAGACCCGACATGAGGATAGAGATTCCCCGCGGTGGTGATGAAGAAAACACT
>DSDR01000096.1 GCA_011048645.1 Phycisphaerales bacterium | reverse complement strand
CCGGGAGCTTTAATTAATGAAGACAGAAATACGTCCTGAAAAAAGGAACCCTCTGATCTCTCAGCAAATGAATTCGACGTCTCAGCCGCTGAGCCGTCGAGATTTTTTATGTCTGGGGGCCATTGGCGCAGTCGGGACCCTGCTGGGGCATTCTCGGTTGTCTGTCGCCTGGCCGGCTAAAGCCGCATCATCCTCCGCTCGACCCCATATCATCTTGATTATGAGCGACGATATGGGGTATTCAGACGTGGGCTGTTATGGCAGTGAGATTGAGACTCCAACGCTGAATCGACTGGCCGCAGACGGTGTGCGATTTACGCAATTTTATAACGCCGCCCGCTGCTGTCCGACACGCGCGAGTCTGATGACGGGGCTTTATCCGCATCAGGCGGGGCTGGGTCATATGGTCAGCGACCGCGGCCCTGAGGGGTACAAAGGGCGGCTCAATGAGCGGTGTGTCACGATTGCCGAGGTGCTGCGTCAGGCGGGCTATCAGACCTTTATGAGCGGTAAATGGCATGTTACGCCCTATGATTACGCCAATCCGAAATCGACGCTGGATCGGGAAAGCTGGCCGCTTCAACGGGGCTTTGACGAGTTTTTTGGGACACTTGCGGGGGCAGGCAGTTTTTACGCGCCCGTTTCGCTGATGCGCAATAACGAATTCATCGAACCGGGGGATGATTTTTACTATACCGATGCCATTAATGACCAGGCCGCCCGCTATATCCGCCAGGCAGACAAGAACCGTCCTTTATTTTTGTATGTTGCGCACACGGCCCCGCATTGGCCGCTGCATGCGCCGGAGGAAACTATCGCCAAGTATGCCGACACCTATACCGTCGGCTGGGATGCGATTCGCCAATCGCGGTACAAACGGATGGTCGAGATGGGGATTATTCAATCCGATTGGCCGCTGACCGAACGGGACAGTCGCGTGCCGCCGTGGGATGAGGTTGATCACAAAGACTGGCAAGCACGGCGCATGGCGGTCCACGCAGCTATGGTTGAGGTAATGGATCGGGGCATCGGCCGCATTGTTGAAGCACTCAAAGAGACCGGTCGCTTTGAAAATACACTGATCCTGTTTTTATCGGATAACGGCGCCTCCAATGAAGTGATTCAGGGACAAGACACTCGTCATGGACGCTTTGCACGCGGCGGCACACGTCCCGATGTGATGCCGGGGCCGCCGGATACGTATGCGTCATTCGGTATCCCATGGGCAAATGCGTCCAATACGCCGTTTCGCCTTTACAAAAAGTGGATACACGAAGGCGGCATCGCAACGCCGTTGATTGCCCATTGGCCGGCCGGCATTAAAGCCAAGAATCAATGGCGTCACGAGATCGGACATGTTGTTGATATTATGGCCACCTGTGTCGAGATCTCCGGCGCGACCTATCCGGCAGAGCGTAACGGAGTACCGGTAACGCCTTGTGAAGGAGTTTCGCTCACGCCGGTCTTTGCCGGAAAACCGCTTCCGCGGCGGGCGGTTTTCTTCGAGCACGAGGGCAATCGTGCCGTTCGTTTCGGTCGATGGAAACTGACGGCCGAACATCAAAAGAGCTGGGAGCTTTATGATATGCAGGCCGACCGAACAGAAACGAACAACTTGATCGACAGACATCCGGAACCGGCCTTGTTAATGGAAGCGCTTTATGAACAGTGGGCCAAACGCACCGGCGTTCTGCCCTGGCCCGTGCAAGGCTGATTGAGTGAAAGGCATTTTACGAATGTGTTGTGTTAAGACGCTGTTTATCAATGGAATACGGGTCGGTTTGAGACGATGAAGCATACGATTGGCTGGATGATACCCACCCTGGTGGCAGCGGCGGCGGCGTGGGCGGTGATTGACTGGATACAGCATTTCCATACCTTCAGCGTTGAGCCGCGGGTGGAAGGGATGGACGGACGCCCGGAGGCTGCGGCGGTCACTGAGCAGCCGCTTGATCTGACCGGCACACTGGAGACGTTCGACGGCGTGCCGTCGGCGATTATGGCAAGCTGGCCGGGCTTTCGCGGTCCAAACCGCGACGGGGTGTGGGACGATGCGTCGTTCACACCGGCCGAATCGTGGCCGAGCGACGGGCCGCCTGAATTATGGCGCGTCGAAGTGGGAGAGGGGTACGCCGGGGCGGCAATCCACAACGGACGGGTCTATCTGATCGATTATGATATGGACAACCAGCGCGACGCGATTCGCTGTCTGTCGCTGGATGACGGCCGCGAAATCTGGCGTTATTCCTATCCGGTCATGGTACGGCGCAATCACGGGATGAGCCGCACCGTACCGGCAGTCAACGATGATTATGTCGTGAGCATGGGTCCGAAATGTCATGTGGTGTGTCTGGATGCCAAGACGGGCGAATTCAAGTGGATGATCGATCTGATTCGCGAGTACGGCACGGTTGAGCCGCTGTGGTACGCCGGACAGTGCCCGCTGATTATCGATGACACGGCGATTATCGCGCCGGTCGGAAATGAGACACTGATGATGGCGGTGGAACTGGAAACCGGCGCCGTCCGCTGGCAAGCGCCGACCTTCGACCGCTGGCAAATGACACACACCTCCATTTTGCCGATGCGGTTCGGCGACACCGAGGCGTATGTCTATTCGGCCAATGAAGGGATCGCCGCGGTATCGGCTCATGACGGCTCGATTGTGTGGAAAACCGATGCCTGGCGTCTGCGTATCGGGATCGCTTCGCCGATTGACGTCGAACAGAATCGCGTTTTTATCTGCGGCGGATACAACAAAGGCTCGATGATGCTGCACATCGAGCAACAGGTGGATAACTTTGAGCCGCAGGTTTTGTATGAACTCAGACCGGAGGTCTTCGGTTCCGACCAGCAGACGCCGATTTATTACCAGGGCGTCATTTACGGGGTTCGGCCGGACAAGCAGTTGGTCTGTATGAATACGGACGGCTCCATCCGCTGGACAAGCGGGCCGGAAAACCGCTATGGACTGGGACCGTATATCATTGTCAACGGCTTGATCTATATTCTGAATGATGATGGGGTTTTATCTTTAATTCGGGCAAATCCCGACCGCTTCGAGCGGCTGGCTCAGGCCAACGTGCTGGACGGTCATGAAAGCTGGGGGCCGCCGGCGTTTGCCGCGGGACGGCTGATTGTGCGGGATTTGACGACAATGGTCTGTCTTGATATCTCGGTGCAATAGGCAAAAACTTGCATTTTGACGCCATTTATACTATAGTAGAACCAAGCAAGTTATAGGACAATCTGACTGGGTATAATCCTGATCAATCGGATGCACATAAAAGCAGGAACAATACAGCCGACATTGATCGGCGGACTGGTTGTTGCGGCGGCCATCGCGGCCGGCTTGGGGGCGTTTTTTTTGATTGATCCGGGCCGCCCGCTGGCAAAGCTCGGTTCGAAATACAGTTATGATTTATCCGAGTACGCCGCGATTGATCCCGACTTGATTCTTTATGAGCAGGTCGGCGAGCCGTTTTCGACAGGCTTATCGCAAAGTCGCGTGATTGTCATTGGCCCCAACGAGACGTTATGGATCGCCGGCGACCAACAGCTTGTCCAATTCAGTCTTAATGGCCGGCGTCTGCGAACCATCGATTGCGACGGCGAGCCGACTTGTCTTGCTCTGGACGGCGACGGTCGGTTGTATGTCGGTCTGATCGACCATATCGTTGTTTTCAGTCCGACCGGCGATTTCATTGCCCAATGGTCTGTGCCCCATCCCGACGCCTTGCTGACGTCGCTGGCGGTGCTGGGTGGTTCGATTTTTGCCGCCGAGGCCGAGCGTAAGACGGTTTTGCGATTCGACAAGGACGGCACGCTCATCACGCAGTTCGGCCGAGCCAATCCCGAACACAATCATCCGGGGTTTGTTATTCCCAGTCCTTACGGCTTTAATCTGGCCGCGGCGCCGGACGGCTTGCTGCGGATCGTTAATTCGGGGCGGCATCTGATTGAGGCCTGGACGATTGACGGACATCGGGAATGGTGGTGGGGCACGTCGTCAATTCGCGTAGAGGGCTTCAGCGGCTGCTGCAACCCGGCGGGGCTGGCGCTCTTGCCGAACGGCCATTACATCACCAGCGAAAAAGGACTGGTACGCATTAAAGAATACGACGACCACGGACGGTTTATCGGTGTGGTCGCCGGGCCGGAGCAGCTCGACTGGGTCGAGCCGCTGCGTGTGCACGAAACACCGCAGGATGCGCACGTCCGCGGATTCGGCGTGGCGACCGATGCTACCGGTCGGGTGTATGTTCTGGATATCTTTCGAAATCGGGTACGTGTGTTTGAAAGAATAAAAAATGATTCAATTTGAAGCCGAAAATATGACACCACAACACCAACCCAAACTAAAGCGGCGCGGAATTCTGCGGGCGTGTGCACGGTTCGGCATTGCGCTGGGTGCGGTGCTGGGCGGCGCGGCGCTGGCGAAGCGCAACGGCGGACGGCTCGACGAAAACGCCTGTCGGGATCCGCGTGGACGAACCGGCTGCGGAACGTGCCGGCTGCTTGAGGCGTGCCGGCTTCCGCGGGGTTTATCATACAAACAGGTGCGAAAGGACAGCGACTATGTCTGATAACCTGACCACGACACGACGGCGTTTTCTTCGCGAAGGGATGTGGGGCGGCGTACTGGCCGCGACCACGGCGGCGGGGGCGACGCTGGCGGCGCGGGCCAAAAACGACCGGCTCGTGTGGCAGATCGATCCGTATAAATGCATCGCCTGCGGGCGCTGCGCAACGCACTGCATCTTTACCGAATCGGCGGTCAAGTGCGTTCATTCGTATGCGATGTGCGGCTATTGCGATTTGTGCACGGGTTACTTCATCCCGGAGCCGAAAGACCTGACTACCGCGGCGGAAAATCAGCTTTGTCCGACGGGCGCTATTATTCGGACGTTCGTCGAAGATCCGTATTTTGAGTACACCATTGTTGAAGAGCTGTGCATCGGCTGCGGCAAGTGCGTCAAGGGCTGCGGTGCGTTCGGCAACGGTTCGCTGTATCTGCAAGTGCGGCATGACCGCTGCGTCAACTGTAACGAATGCGCTATCGCGGCGGCTTGTCCCTCGCAGGCGTTTGTGCGTGTGCCCGCTGAAAAGCCCTATTTGCTGAAGGAATTCAAATGAGCCGTGCATTCAACAGGAGCTGGATTGTTGTAATGCTGTGGCTGGGGCTGTTTTCGGTGGCGACGGCGGTGCAGCGGTTTCCGCCGCCTCAATTCAGCGAACCGCGCGAGCTGCCCGAACCCACGACACCGCCACCGCGCTCAATAACAATGGAGACCGTCGATGTAGCGGTACTGGCCGCGGCGCTGATGCTGGCGGCCTGGCTGATTCTCAAGAAACGCCGTCGCGGGTGGATCGTAGCGCTGATGCTGTTTTCGCTGGGGTATTTCGGGTTTTGGCGTCAGGGGTGTATCTGTCCGATCGGCGCGATCGGCAACGTCACGCTGGCGATTTTTGACGCTTCGTATGCCCTGCCGCTGACGGTGTTGGCGTTTTTTCTGCTGCCGCTGTTGTTTACGCTGTTTTTCGGACGGGTTTTTTGCGGGGCAGTCTGTCCACTGGGGATGGTGCAGGATTTGGTCCTGATCCGCCCTCTTCGCATCCCGGCGTGGCTCGAATCGGGGCTTCGGTTGTTTGCGTGGCTGTACCTGGGGCTGGCGCTTTTAATGGCCGCGACCGCCAGTGCGCTGGTCATCTGTCGATACGATCCGTTTGTGGCGTTTTTCCGACTGGGGGCCAATCCGCAATTGTGGATTATCAGTTTTTCGGTTTTGGCGGTTTCGCTGTTTGTGGGCCGGCCGTATTGTCGCTTCCTGTGTCCTTACGGCGTGATTCTGCGGCAATTGGGACGACTGTCCAAATACCGCGTGACGATCACGCCGGATGAGTGCATTCATTGTCGTCTGTGTGAAGACGCCTGTCCGTTTGGGGCGATAGACAAACCGACCGTCGAATGGCCTGACAGCCAGCGCGTCAAGGCGCGTCATCGGGCGCGCGTGCTGCTTGTGCTGCTGCCGGTGATCATCCTGCTGGGCGGGTGGATTGGCTTCAAAGCCGCTCCGGCGCTGGCCCGATCCAATGCCGTCGTTCGGCTGGCCGAACGGATTCGACTGGAAGAGACCGGCCTGGTCGCCGACCGGACGGATGAAAGCACCGCCTTTCGCACAACCAACCGCACGATTGAAAACCTTTACACAGAGGCCGAGGCCAAACAGCAGGATTTTGTCATTGGCTCGACGCTGCTGGGCGGTGCAATGGGACTGCTGTGCGGCCTGACGCTGATGCGGACGCATATCTGTTTTCGGCGCGACGAATATGAGGCCCATCGCGCCGGCTGCGTGGCCTGCGGGCGCTGCTATCTGTCCTGCCCGCGCGAACACCTGCGACGACAACGACGAACCGACCTTCAACCGGCGGAGCCATCTGCATGAGAGACTATGACGATACACCTGAAATCAGTCCGCTTCGACAGGCCGCGGGCGGCACGGCCATTGTAACCGGCGTCTTCGGCGTGTTCATCGCGGCACTGCTGGCGATTCATTTATATCACTATGTTGTAACCGACCCGGCGCGAACGGATGAACTGGAACAGTTGAAAACGCAGTACACCCGCGAGCCGACCAATACCCAACTGGCCGAACGCATTTATGAACTGGATATTCAGACGCGGCGGGATCAGTTTGCCCGCTTGTACTTTCTGCATCGCGGCACCTTGCTGCTGGTGATTGATTTGGCGGTCTTTGTAGCGGCGGTTTTGGTTCGCACGCGACATTGGCGCACGCCTGCCCTGCCGGATGCGGCCGGCGACCGCAAAACCGAACAAATCCGCCACGCCCTGCACGTGCGCACGGCGGTTACGCTGACGGCGGTTGTGCTGGCGGCGGGCGGGCTGTATCTGGCGCAGCATCCTTTGGAAACTCCGTCGCCCACGGCTGCGGCTAATGTGGCCGATCCGCAACCGGCTGAACCGGTGTATGCGTCGTTTGAAGACACATTGGCTCAGTGGCCGGCCTTTCGCGGTCCACAGGGGCTGGGCGTTACCGAGTTGGAAAATATTCCTGACGACTGGGACGGTCCGAGCGGGCGCAACATACTCTGGAAAAGTTCGGTGCCGCTTGAGGGGCATAATTCGCCGGTGATTTGGGAAGATCGCGTCTTTCTCAGCGGTGCAACCGACCAGCAGCAGCAAATCTTCTGTTATGATCTGAACAGCGGGCAACTGCTCTGGGCCGGCGATGTGGCGATT
>DSDR01000277.1 GCA_011048645.1 Phycisphaerales bacterium | reverse complement strand
TAATGCCGTCGGCGTTTCCCGAATGTTTCAGCATGCCAATGTTTTAATGAACGATATGAGTGTTAAGAATCCGACCGATAAAGATGAAGAATTGGTTCAATGGCTGTGGAATTCGGATCGCTGGGCCGGATCGGGATATTAACGGTATTCCGTGCCGGACAAACCATCAGCGTTTTTGGGATATTCTTGAATTATGCTTTCTATGGCTCGCAAGAATCCAATCGTGTGGGTAACGTATTGTATTATTTTGGTTATGTCTTTGGACACGGCGGTAAAATCAGCCCAGCCGCAGCCGTTGTCCGCCGCGCAGTCTGTCCGCGGGTGGATGCTGCTGTCCAACCGAGTGGACGACGGCCTGCACGTTATTGAACGGGCGAAAGATTACGACATCAACCACCTCCAATTGTCTCACCATATCATTCATGATTTACGCCATGTGCGCGACGAAAGCCGGCTTGCACGGGTCCACCGACTGACGGAAGCGGCGCATCAGGCCGGTATTCAGGAAGTTGTGCTTTGGGATCGCACGCTCTATTCGCTCAGCTACTACCCTGATGAGTTTCGAACCGGCCCGAACAATACGATTGATCTGGACAATCCGGCGTTTTGGGAATGGTTCAAGAACGATTATCGGGACATGCTCGACAAAGTTCCCGATATCCAGGGACTGATTCTGACCTTTATTGAAACCGGTGCACGGGTCGAGCGTCAGCACTCCGACAAGCTCAAAACCGATGCGGAAAAGCTCGCCGCGGCGGTAAACGCCGTGGCGGATGTGGTCATCGATGAACGCGGTTTGAATCTGTACGCCCGCACGTTTGCCTATGACCATCAGGAATACGAACGGATCACCGGCGCCATTAAGCTGTTCAAATATGATCAGATTCGGTTAATGATGAAAGAATCGCCGCATGATTTTCTGCTGCTCCATCCGCAGGACTCCTATGCGGGTAAATTCGATCGTCCCACCCTGATGGAGTATGACGCCGCCGGCGAATTCAACGGACAGGGCATTATCCTGAATACCTGGCCGCAGTACATTCTTGACCGCGCCAGAGATTATCTTCAGCGCGATCACATCGTCGGTTATGTCGCCCGAACCGACCGCTACGGAACGACGCGCATTATTGACCGTCCGTCGGAAATCAATCTCTGGGCATTGAAGTGTGTGCATGAAACACTTGATGTAACGGTCGATGAGGTTTACCGTCAATTCATCAGTCAGCGTTATGCGCCGGAAGCCGTCCCTCATCTGCAGGCGGCATTTTCGAATGCTTTCGACATCGTTACGGGCGTGCTCTATACGCTGGGGACCAGCACGGCCAATCACTCTCAACTTGACTATGACCCGTATAATTCACACTGGGCGCGGCATGTGTCGGGCAAGTGGCTGACCCCGCCCATCGCCCGGGTCGGTCACGGCGTCAACAAGGAATTTCACTACTGGCGCGATGTGATCAACACGCTGGCGCCCGTGTGGGCCAAAGCCGGCGGTACGCAGCTTGGAGAGATCCCCTGGGTCGTTGAAAAAGGCTGGCTGAATCAGGAAAACGACCTGATGAACGAACATTATCTGCGTGATGTCCTGACGCAGCGCGATTACGCCATTGAATTGATTCGTCAATCGCTTCAGCATCTCGAAGATGCCCGGCCATGGCTTTCGAAGACCGATTTTTCGGACCTTTATCATCACCTGAAGCATACACTGCTGACCGCCCGGCTTCATCGCGCCGTCAGCGCGGCCTATTGGGGATTTCGCGTCTATGCCCGCGGCCCGGAGCATCGCAGTTCTTACGTGATGGCCGAAACCCGAAGGGGACTGCTTGATATTGAATGGGTGGCGGCAGAGATTGATGCTTATCCGGTTAGACCGCCGTCGGGCCAATGGAACTGGGGCAGAGATGCCAATGCGGCTCGTCGTTATTATCGCTGGATCGTCGAAGAAGGCTGGCCGGAACAAACACGCGGACGCAGAAATCCCTACGGCGGGATGAAATTTTCACTGGAATGATTGTATGGATTACATCGTGTCGTCATTAACGGCGCAAATACGGCTTTGCCGTAAATAAACAGACTCGTTCTATCGCGATCAAAAAACTATTCTTATGGGGGTAACGATTATGATGACGCAGTCGTTTTTTACCAAAACACAACGATATGAAAGGGTGCATACAGGCTTCTTCTTTTTTTTGGCGGTGTTGTTTGCGATAAGCGCTTATGCGCCGGGGGCGATAATCACCCAGGTTGCCCGCACCCATGGTCAGTCCGGTGAACGAGACCCTGTTGGCGCCTTCGACGGCGATACGCCCCCGCTGCCGACGCCGGATGACGGCTTAAAAGAAGGGGATTTAATCTATTCGGATCGAACATTCTGGTGGGTCAATATACCACAGTCGCTGCTCGGTTCGGACTATATTCGCGTGTTCAATAACGACAAGGCGACCGATGAGATCGATGTGACCTATACGGTGACGACTTCGGCGGCGGCGACCGTTTGGGTAGCGATTGACACGCGCGCCGCCGGTTCGTCCAACTGGGGCGAAACTTGTCCCTGGGCAGCGACGGCTCCCGGTTCGCTGCAGCCGGTCGTGGATTGGATCACGTCCGAGTTTGCGGAAGCGGGAACGTTTCGGGATACCGGCCTGACGGTGGGCATTCGCGAGAGTGCTTCTACCCTGCGCACTGCCGGAGTGTTTTCAGCGGTGCTTGAGGCCGGGACGTATGTCTTTGGCGCGATGCCGAACAACAGTATCTGTATGTACACGATTGGCGCTATTCCTGCGATCCATTCACAGGTCATACTGTCTGCCGACGGGCCCGGCAATACCTACGAGCTGATTGCAAGCGTCTTGGGGGGCAATCCGATGGAAGTGCCCGATTGCGGCCATCCGGAATTCGGCAGGCATATCACTGAGCAGTGGGATGACGAGTTGGGCAAATATGTCTTTGTTTTTCACATCCACGTTGAAGAGGATGACGACCGTTGTACAAATTTTGATCGCCAGCGCAACGAGATCAAAACCTATGGTCCTTCGCCTGAGTACGTCAAGGGAAGATACAACGACGTTCATACGTATCGATGGAAGTTCAAGCTGGATGAGGAGTTCCAGCCCTCTCCGAATTTCACCCATATTTTTCAGATCAAAGCCGGCGACGGTTCCGACAGCGGCGCACCGATTATTACTTTAACACCCCGGTATGGCAGCCCCCAGAGGATGCAGCTTATCTTTACTCCCTCAAGCGGCGCCAGCGGCGGCGGCACAAAGACCAGTCCGCTGTTGGATCCGTTTAAGGGCGAATGGATCGAAGCCTATGTCAGGGCGCTGTACGCGGAAAACGGCGCTATTGAAGTTGTTCTCACGCGGATTCGAGACGGCGCTGTGCTGATGTCCTATACCCATGATAACCTCGATATGTGGCGCGACAACGCCACGTTCAATCGGCCCAAGTGGGGCATCTACCGCAGCCTGAACAGCCCGCAATACCTCCGAGACGAACAAGTGCGTTTTGCCGATTTTTGTATTGCCAAAGGTTATGATATTTGTCCGAGTGATGTTCCGACGTATTCCCCGACGGGACTGGCCGCCGTGTCTGATGCCGCGCAAGTCAAACTGAGCTGGATAGCGGACCCCAAAGCCGCCCGCTATAATGTAAAACGTGCTCCTCAAAGCGGCGGACCGTATGCGATCATTGCCGCCGGCGTTACAGCCACAGAGTTTATCGATGCTGAAGTGCGCAACGGGATGGCTTATTACTATGTGGTTTCTTCGGTCGGTCCTTCCGGAGAAATGGGAACTTCCAATGAAGTGCGCGCGACGCCCCGTTTGACGTTTTTTTTTGAGGCTGAAGATCTCGTGCGTTCCGCGGTCGGCGCAGGTATGTCGCTTCAAAGCGATTCGCAAAACAGCGGCGGCATCTGGGTCGCACTGGAAGCCGCCGCTGCCGGTCCGTATATTGAATATATCCTGCCGAATATCCCGGCCGGGACATATTTGTTGAAAATGGGATATAAAGGCCATCCGAATCGCGGCATCCTTCAGGCCGCCGTTAACGGGGGGCTTATCGGTGAACCGCTGGATCAGTATTTTTTTCCTTCGAGTTATCCCGAACACACGTTCGGCAATGTGACGTTTACTTCCGGAGGCGATCAAATTATCCGGCTGACCGTCATCGGGAAAAATCCGTCGGCCGGAACGTACACATTGTCTTCTGACACATTTAAGCTGATACGTTTGAATCATCCGGCCGATTTGGACGCCGATGGCCGGGTGGATTATGCGGACTTTGCAATTTTGAGTGCTCAATGGCTGACGGACGGTACATGGGTTCCGTCCGCCGATATGGCTCCCGACAGCGGAGACGGCTTGGTGGGTTTGGCCGACTTGATTATGCTCTGTGAAGAATGGCTGATGGTGTATTAAAATGGGGCGGGTTTAAGATGAAATTACAATTCATTTGTCTGCTGGTATTGATGGCCGGCGCCGCTGTGCCGGCGGCGGTGATAACCCGGGTCGAGCGCGCCAACGGGGCGTCGGGCGACAAGCCTCCCATCGGCGAGTTTGGTCCAAGTACGTCCCCGCTGCCATGGCCGGAAGGGGGGTTGCAGACCGGTATCAGTAGGGCATCAACTCCTTATGTGCACTCGGATCGGACCTTTTGGTGGAATAATGTGCCCGAAGAAATGATCGGCTGGGAACATGTCCGTACTTTCAATGACGACAAAGAACCTGACGCACTCAATGTAACGTACACGATGACCACGTCCGCTGCGGCGACCATTTGGATTGCGTTTGACGATCGCCTTGTTACGTCCACCCAATGGCTTCCGACCGATGCTCCCCTCACGCCGTGGGGCGATGGGACTCCGGAATCGAGACAGGCACTGGTGGATTGGCTGACGCGATTCATCGCACCGGCCGGAACGTTTACCAATACCGGTCTGACGCTGAATGTCCAGGAAGGCGACCCCGGTACGGCGCGCACATATGAGGTATTTTCCGCCGTACTTCCCGCCGGTTCGTATGTTTTCGCAAGCCAGGCCAATCGCAACATCAGTAATTATGTCATGGGCGCGGTCCCGTTACCGCTCGCGGATGAAGACTTCAGGGCCTTTAACGATTGCATACGAGCAGATGATGATCAAACAGCGGACAACGTTACCAACTGGACGGTTTATAATGGTTTTACCTCGACTATGTCAGGTCCGCTGGTCGATTTTGAAACCGGCCGGCAAACCCCTGTTACGGCAACCTTTACATGGGATTCATCCAAAGGGCTGGCCGTCAGCGAAACCAGCGGCTCGGAGGACGGCGTCAGCCAGCCCCGACCGGGGACGCCGGCGTATGAGATTTTCGGGGGTATTGTCGATTTTTCCGATCGAATCATTTATTACGGCGACGCCGGATGGTGGGTGGAAGTGTCGTTTACGGGGCTTGACCCCGAAAAAAAATACACCTTTGCCACTACGGCGATTCGCGCAAAACATTATACGGATCGTTTGACGCTGTTTACCTTGACCGGACACAAAAGCGCTGTCAATAACAGTTCCGACGGGATTTACTTGAAAGATGACGACCGGACAGTATTGGTGGCGGGCGGGAATCATCTCGATACAACAGGATATGTAGTCCGGTGGGACGATATTCGCGTGCCCGACCGGGGAGACGGAACCGGTCAATTTTCAGTTCGTGCCGAGGCCTATGGAGCCAATTATCGAGCTTATCCTTTTGGCGGATTTATGCTTGAACAGGTCAGAAATTCGCCTCCGACCGTCAAGGCCGGCGATGATCAGACGATTTATCGTCCCTTGTCCTATTTGACGCTGGACGGGACGGTCACCGATGACGGACATGGCGCTCCGAATGGTTTTCTCAAGAGTACATGGTCGCAACTGTCCGGGCCGGCGCCGGTGTCATTTGTCGGCGATATTCATCAGCCTCAGGTGATGGCGCATTTCCCGGAAACAGGGGTTTATCGACTTCGGCTCTCGGCGACGGACGGTGAATTGTCGGCCTCGCAAGAGGTCGCAATCACTGTAGAACCGCCTCTATGTCCGGTTGGTGATCTGGACGGGGATTGTAAGGTAACGCCGGCCGATTTGGTCTTGCTGGCGACCGGATGGCTGGATGACGGCATCTGGCCGGCGGCGGATTTGACGGGAAATCGGCGCGTAGATATGGAGGAATTGAGTCTTGTAGCGCAAAGCTGGCAGGACGACTGGACGGGGGCGCTTCAGGTGACGATCAGTCCGGTCGAAGCGGTTTGGGCCGGCGCCCGCTGGACAGTGAATGATGGACTGTGGCGGTCTTCGGGAGAGACGGTTGAATCGCTGCCAGAGGGGACGTATCGCGTGGAGTATGCGGTAACGCCGCCATGGGCGCGTCCGGATGCGCAGGAGATTGAAATACGGCGTCAGGAGACCGCTTATGTATCGGCCGAGTATGTGATTCCCTCGCAGATGCTGGCCATCAGCGAATTTATGGCGGTCAATTCAAATGTCGGCAATTTACGTCCGACGGCGCCGTTGGATTTATCGACTGTAATAGACGGCGTGCCGGTGTATGAAGACTGGATTGAATTGCAGAATTTAACGGATGAGGCAATAAGTCTTGAGGGATGGTATTTAACGGACAATGCCGACAATCTGACCAAGTGGCGATTTCCGCAGGGATACAGTATTGAGCCAAGAGGGTACTTGGTGGTGTATGCGTCCAGAAAGGAACCCGAAAAATACGGCTATCCGTTTGTGGACGACCTGGGTCATCTGCATACCAACTTCGCCTTGGCGCGGGAAGGGGAATATCTGGCGCTGGTGCGTCCCGATGGCGAATCCATTGAACATACCTATGGTCTTTTTCCGGAGCAGCGGGGTTTGGTGTCATACGGCGTCGGCTCGGACGGGCGTGTCGGTTATCTGAAAAGTGTGACGCGCGGCACGGTAAACACGGGGATTTACGACGGGATTGTGGCCGATCCGTCATTCAGCACGGCGCGCGGTTTTTATGAGGAGCCGTTCACGGTGCATCTTATCTGTACGACGCCGGATGCACAGATTCGTTATACGACGGATACGTCGGAGCCGACGGCCGAAAAGGGCAGGCTGTATGACCCGGCCAGCCCGATTTCGATTACGACAACCACATCTCTACGGGCTGTGGCGTACAAAGACGGACATCTGCAATCCAATACAGCGACCCATACTTATGTTTTTTTGGATGATGTGCTTGTACAGGCGACCGATCCGGACACCGGCGAACAGGGGGTACCGCAGGGCTATCC
>DSDR01000275.1 GCA_011048645.1 Phycisphaerales bacterium | reverse complement strand
TGGCCATTGGACGCCAGCGCCGCCAGCAGCGAAACCTTAGCCGTATCGGAAAGCTCGGACATTGCCGACACAGCCGCCTCGATCAAGGCCGTATCCTGCGCCTGAGCCAACAGTCGAATCGCTCCGGCCTGCAGCACCGCATCATCCTGAATAATCGCCGCCGGCAGCAGACGGCTGAGCGAATCCGGGCTGGTTTGAGCAATGCCTGTCAACCCGGCAACACGAATCAAGGCAGGGTTATCGTCGGCGTACAGTATCTTGTACAGCGACAA
Source organism: Phycisphaerales bacterium (assembly GCA_011048645.1). Taxonomy (GTDB): domain Bacteria; phylum Planctomycetota; class Phycisphaerae; order Sedimentisphaerales; family Anaerohalosphaeraceae; genus T3Sed10-213. Next base: position 7,010 of record DSDR01000275.1, on the reverse strand, counting down.
CGCCTCATCCGTCTTTCCGCCTTTGACCAGATGATTCGCACAGACCGCCATCGCATCCAGTACAGGCAGCCGCCGATCAGAAGCCAATGATGAGTGCAGATTCCGCAGCGCCGCCGCTGCCTCCGAGGTACCAATCAAACCGAGCGCCTGAATCGCCGCACGAGCCGTATCGGCGTGCGAGTCCGCCGCCAGTCGGGCAATCGGGCCGACCGCCGGGCCGCTGCGACGAACCCCCAAAGAAGAGATCAAACCGATCTTCGTGCCGGTATCCGAAGTCTGAAGAAGTTTGTCGAGCAATGCGGCTTCGGCTTTTTGCCCCTGAATCCGCTCAAGGGCGTACCGAGCCATATGCTCGGTTTCGGGATCGTCCAACAGCGCGGCCAGTGCCGGCAAGGATATATCTGTACCGATGACGCTTAATTCACGACACGCAACATCTTTCACCGCCCGGCTCGCGTCCTTGGCCAGCAGCGGCTGCATCAACTGCTCAATTCTTACAAGTTGATCATCGAAGGCGCTGTATTGTCGAATAATCCTTTGCAGGGCCGTCAAATCCGCTCGGGACTTATCCCAATCGTAGGCCTTGATCTTTTCGACCAGCGACTGCACCGCCGCGACATCCAATTCAGGCGCCGGCTGGCCCAGCGGGGTATCATCCACCTCCAGATCGCCCAGTGCATATTGAATGCCCGCCAGATAATGCTCCAAAATCGGCGTGGTCCAGGTCAAATGGTGGTTGTGTCCGAGCGAACAATAAAACAACCGCCCTTGACCATACGGCTTAATCCAGGTGATACCCGTATCCATGTCCTCCGGCGTTACGCCATTGGCGTTGCGAGTCGCCGGATCGCTCATGTCCAGGCTCATCAGCACCCGCTGCTTGTCCCGTGAATAATACGGCAAATTGGTACGGTAGATTTCGTCGTTGACCTTAAAGCCCTTCCCGCCAAAAGGTTTGAGCAAAGGATGCTCAGGATCGTCCAGTTTGATCGCCCACGTCCCGCCGGCGGTCCAGGGATGTCCCTGAAAAACGCCGCCCATCATATGCATTCCTTCAGGCCAGTCTTTGAAGTTGTCCGTTGCCGCGTGGATGCCGACGATGCCTTTCCCGCTTTTAATAAACGCCAGCAACGCTTCTTTTTGGTCATCGGTCAACTTCAGCTCAGTCGTGTTATTAAAACACACCGCATCAAAACGGCTCAGCGCTTCGGGCGCAAAGACCGCTAAATCCTCGCTGTGCTCAACCGAAAAAGCCCCGGTCGTTTCAGCCATGATCTCCAGCGCTTTGGCCCAGTACGGAATGCTGCTGTGCTTGAATCCCTGGCTCAGATTAAAAACAAGCATCCGCCGCGGGCGCTCCGGCTGAACAACAGGTTTATCCGGCATAGCTTGCCGCATTTTGGCGATTTCGTCCCCTGTGACCGCCCGTGCAGGTATAATCACAGCGGAAAACCCGACAATAAGCATCATTGTTTTTTTTGCAAAATTCATCTTTGACCTCTATTTAGGGCCTTTCTCGTTCCATCTAAAGCATCCACGGACTGCGGTAAGCACGCCTTAAATAACGGTTCGCCTGGGAATCATTGACAAATTGTTCCGTCTTCGGATCCCACCGCAGTTTCCGTCCCAGCAGCATGGCAATTTCACCCAAAAACCCGACCGTAATCGACCGATGGGCAATTTCCGCCGGGGCAATCGCGTCCTGACGTGTCCGGACACATTCAACAAAATTGCGCTGATGGTGGTCGCTCTTGTAAAGCTGAATTTCCTCCGGCCCGATGCGCTCCTGCAATATCGCGGGATCCGATGCGCTCAGTCCGCCGCGCGACACATGGATCCAGCCGCGGTCGCCATACCAGCAGGTTCCCATGCCATGCGGCTGCTTGGCCGAATTAGCGACGCGCATCTTCAGGCCGTCGGCATAAGTACAGACAAACTCATACGCATAAGGCACATCCCAAATGCCGTCGTCGGCGTACTCGCCGGTACCTTCCACCTCCACCGGGCCGGCGTAATCCAATCCCAACCCCCAGTGAGCGACATCGACATGATGACCCGCCCAGTCGGTCAGTTGACCGCCGGAATAATCCAGAATCCATCGCCAGTCCCAATGACAATCGCCGCGTCCGAAATCCTGATAGGGCCGCCACGGCGCCGGTCCCAGCCACATATCCCAATCCAGATAGTCCGGTACCGAAAGCAGACGAGCCTGCCTGCCCCGGCTGCCGTTGGGAAGCCCCACTTCGACATACTCAACCTTGCCAATGCGTCCGTTGATGACCAGCTCGGCGGCCCGGCGAAAATTCCCGACCGAACGCTGCCAACTGCCGGTCTGCCAGATCACGCCGTGTCGCTTGACCGTGTCGCAAATGGCCCGGCCTTCGCCAATCGTCCGAGCCAGCGGCTTTTCGCCATAGATATCGATGCCTTTTTTCGCACAGGCCACAGACACCAGCGCGTGCCAGTGATCCGGCACGGCATGACTGACAACATCCAACTGCTCTCGATCGAGCATCTCGCGAAAGTCCTTGTACGTCCGGCAATCCGAGTTGTTATAATGGTTGTTGACGCGATTCCTGGCGCTGTCGAGGTGTCGGCCATCCACATCACAGACCGCGACGAACTGCACGTGTGAACCGAGATTCAGGAACGAGTCCATATTGCCCGATCCCATCGAGCCGCAGCCAATCTGAGCCATCAAAAGCCGGTTGCTTGGCGCAACAGCGCGGTTCAGCCCCAACGCTGAAGGACGAACAAGATACGGAAAACCAACCGCACCGGCCGCCGCCAGCGATGTCCGCTTCAAGAAGGACCTTCGAGAAAGTGCCTTTACCATAGTCAATTATCCTCTAATTTTTCATTTGCCGCACTGTTTCGGTCGTACACAAACGACGCAATGACACCCGTCGGCTACTTGTCAAAAGCCGCGTCAAACGCAATCTCAGAAGGCTTGAAATCGACCTTCTTGACAAATTCACACGCTTCTTTGGCGCCGTGCATCCGATCCATACCGCTGTCTTCCCATTCCACTGAAAGCGGCCCCTGATAGCCGATCTGATTGAGCATCCGAATGATCTCTTCAAAGTCCACGCCCCCGTGCCCCAGCGAACGGAAATCCCAGCCGCGATTCGGCTTGCCGAAATTCAGATGCGAGCCGAGAATCCCGCTGTAGCCGTCAAGCTGCACGGCGGCGTCTTTCATATGGACATGATAGATGCGATCCGAAAACTCCTGTAAAAACCGAACCGGACTGACCATCTGCCAGTGCAGATGACTCGGATCAAAATTAAAGCCAAAGGTTGGGCGATGTCCAACCGCTTCCAGCGCCTTCTTGGCGGTAACGATGTCAAAGGCGATCTCGGTCGGATGCACTTCAAGCGCGAATTTCACACCGCACTCGTCAAACACGTCCAGAATGGGGTTCCACATCTTGGCAAAATAGGCAAACCCGTCTTCGATCATCTGATCAGAGACCGGCGGAAAGCTGTACAGCAAGTGCCAGATGCTTGAGCCGGTAAACCCGTTGACTACGGAAACGCCCATATTTTTGGCCGCGTGAGCCGTGGCTTTCATCGCTTCGACCGCCCAGGCGCGTTTTTTCTCGGCGTCGCCGGCGCAGTCTTCCGGAGCGAACATATCCGAACGACTGTCGTTGTTCAAGTCGCAGACAAGCTGCCCGGCCAGATGGTTGCTGATAGAAAACAACTTCAGGTTATGCTTATCCAGAATGGCTTTTTGCTTTTTACAATAATCAAGGTCTTTTGCCGCCTTAAACACATCCAAATGGTCGCCCCAGCAGGCCAGTTCCAGCCCGTCGTAGCCGAAGCCGGCCATGATTTTTGCCAGTTCTTGCAGCGGCAAATCCGCCCATTGTCCGGTAAATAGGGTTACAGGTCGTGCCATAATCGTCAATCTCCTATCGATAGAACGTTCGTTATCAGCTCGTTATTTCTTAAATGCCGTCCATTTCTGGCTGCTTTTGGCGCTGGCCAGCAGCGTCGCAAGGAATTGCATTCCCCGCAGACCGTCCTGCACATTCGGAAAATCCAGTGCCAGCGGATCGGGCTTTTTCTTCAGCAGGCCGGCTCTGACCGCATCGGCAAAATTCAGATAGATATTCGCCATCGCCTCAATGAACGCTTCGGGATGGCCGCTGGGCAGCCGCGTCGTTCGTCCCGCCGCCGTACTGTACTCAGCGACATAGGGATTGCCGCGTTTGTATATCTGGTCGGGTTGGCCCATCCTCTTGACATACAGGTAGTTGGGGTGCTCCTGATGCCATTCCAGACCGCCCTTTTCGCCATAAATCCAAATGGCCAGATTATTTTCCTCGCCCACGGAAATCTGACTGGCATGCAGCACGCCGCGTGCGCCGTTGTTGAACTTGACCAGACAGTTCACATCGTCATCGACCTTGCGGCCTTTGACAAAGGTGGTCAATTCGGCGCACAGATGGGTCATTTTCAGGCCGGTGATGTACTCGGCCAGATTCTCGGCGTGCGTGCCGATATCGCCGCCACAGCCGGAGCCGCCGCTTTGCTTGGGATCGGTGCGCCACGAGGCCTGCTGATTGCCGGCTTTTTCCAGTGCCGTCGCGAGCCAGCCCTGAGGATACTGCACAACAATTTTGCGTACCTTGCCGATTTCGCCCTTTTTGACCATATCGCGGGCCAGTTTGACCATGGGGTAACCGGTGTAATTGTGCATCAGCCCGAAGACCCGTTTGGTCTTTTTGACAATCTGCACAAGCGCTTCGGCCTCGGCGACGCTGATCGTCATCGGCTTTTCACACATCACATGAAACCCGGCTTCCAACAGGGCTTTGGCCATGGGAAAGTGACAGTTGTTCGGGGTGCACACCGACACAAAGTCCATGCGCTCGCCTTCCGGCAGTTTCTGCTCGGCAGCAATCATCTCTTTGTAATCGGAATACACACGCGCGGGGTCAAGGTTGAGTTGTTTGCCCATCTGTTTGGACTTTTTCGGATCAATATCGAACGCTCCTCCGACAATCTCAATGCCTCCGTCCAAGCGGGCGGCCTTGCGGTGTACTTCGCCGATAAACGCGCCCGGACCGCCCCCGATCATGCCCATCTTTAACGTCCTGCCAATGTTCATACTCAGTCCCTTTCATTGTCGTGTTGGATTTTCATCAATTCTCTCGCGAACACATATGCCCTGTCGCGACATACGTGATGACGTCCGTCTTGCACCACCTTCATTTTCATTTTGGGACAAATCCTGCTATAGACTTTGCATTTTAGCCGTTCACACAGCTGAATGCAACCCCGCCGGCATTTTGTCAAATCCCGGCAAAGCCGATTTTCGATCGATAACCAAATGTTACCAAGAAATTATCTTGACTATAAGCGTTTTTACAGGAAAATCTACAAATATCGGCCAGTGGTAAATATTAAACACAAATAAAAAACAGGGAACGTCCATGCGAAAACAATCCAAACCTCAGCCGGCGATTTTTTGCGATGTCAACGGCACGCACAAAGCCGACACCTGTGAAAATCTCAAGGCCGCCAAGGCACGCGGCGAACTGTACCACGCCGCCTACGCACACGGCTGCTATCCGGGACAAAAGATGCCTGCCAAAATGCTGCCGGAACTGAGCGTCGCCTGTGTCTGGGACGCCAATAAAGACCAAAGCTGGGGCCTGCCGATGCACCGTAACGAAGGAATAGAATTCGGTTATCTGACGCGGGGAAATCTGGATTTTATCGTCGAAGAGACCCACTACAAGCTCAAAGCGGGCGATTTGACCGTTACCCGTCCGTGGCAGCCCCATCAGGTCGGAAATCCGCTGATTACCGCCAGTCGAATGCATTGGCTGATTTTAGACGTGGGTGTACGCCAGCCGAATGACCCGTGGAAGTGGCCAAACTGGATCAATTTTGCCCCGCGCGACCTGCATAAATTGACCCGCCTGCTGAGCCACAATGAGCAGGTGGTCTGGCAGGGCAACAAGCAAATCGAACGCTGTTTTGAAAAAATCGCCGAATACGTCGAACGCACCGAAACACCGGAAACCGCCCAAACCCGCCTGCAACTGTATGTCACCGAGTTATTCCTTGAGGTCTTCGAAATGCTGCAAATTAATCAGGTCGAATTGAACGCTCGCCTGAGCAGCACCCGTCGCAGTGTCGAAATGTTCCTGCACGGGCTGACCGAACATGTGGATTTTCCCTGGACGCTCGAAGATATGGCCCGCCACTGCAATCTCGGCCGCAGCCGCTTTGCGCATTATTGCAAACGCATTACCAATATGACCGCCGCCGAATATCTGACGCACTGCCGGATCGAGAAGGCCAAGACGCTGCTTCGCGATAAACCGGATATGAATATCCTGGATATTGCCCTGTCCTGCGGCTTTGAATCCAGCCAGTATTTTGCCACGGTATTTCGCAAAAAAACAGGCCGAACCCCATCTCAATTCCGAGAAGACAGCATGGTGCAACCCGCATCCCAAGCCGCCGTCTCGGCCTGATTTCTTGACTTGTCTAACATATTCACACCCCCGTCGAGGACTTGTGGCAAAACGAGAGAAGCGAATATCATTTACACTGCCGATGCGGCAATTGTCCATAGCGATCGGCTATTTGGGGCGAATGCGTTTTCGAAAGGCGATGGGACTAACGCCTTTTTCCTTGTGGAAGTAGCGCGACAGATGGGCAGTTTCGGTATAGCCGAGTTTTTCGGCAATTTGGGAGACGGACATTTCCGTCTCAACCAGCATCCGTGCGGCCGCATCGGTGCGCGCCTTTCGAATTTCTTCAAGGACCGAGCGGTTGAGCAGCTTGCGAAAACGCTTTTCGAGCACCCGCCGCGAGATCGTCAGCGCATTGACCACATCTTCAACGGTGATCTGGCTGCGGCAGTTGTTGCGGATGAAACGCAGCGCATCGGCGACATCCGGATCTTGTATGCTCAGAATATTCGTCGAACGGCGTGTTACGATGTGCGTCGGTTCGACAAGAATCTTCTGGCCGGTCATTTGTCCG
>DSDR01000269.1 GCA_011048645.1 Phycisphaerales bacterium | reverse complement strand
GATATACGGCGTCTTGGATAACGTTCAACGCATAAGGATTCCGTATCGGGCGGCTCGCGCCGCCGCGCTATTGTTAAGACGATACCCACGGCGTTACGTCCCATCGGGCGGCTTGCGCCGCCGCGCTATTATTAAGACGACACCCACGGCGTTACATCCCATCGGGCGGCTCGCGCCGCCGCGCTATTGTTAAGACGACACCCACGGCGTTACATCCCATCGGGCGGCTTGCGCCGCCGCGCTATTGTTTAGGGAGTCGTGCCGGCGGCGGGGTGTTATTCGACCGTGACGCTTTTGGCCAGGTTGCGGGGTTTATCGACATCGTGGCCGTGCAGCACCGCGGCGTGATAGGCCAATATTTGCAGCGGCACGACCGTCAGCAGCGGCTGGAAGTAATCACAGGTGTCGGGGATGTAAATGACATGGTCGGCGTAAGGGCGAATCTGTTCGTCGCCTTCGGTGGCTACCACAATAGTGCGGCCGCCGCGGGCGCGAACTTCTTCGATATTGCCGATGATTTTATCGTATTGAGCGCAGCGTGTGGCAATAAAGACCGCCGGCATCCCGTCGGTAATCAAGGCGATCGGGCCGTGTTTCATTTCCGCCGCGGGCAGTCCCTCGGCGTGAATGTAGCTGATTTCCTTGAGCTTCAGCGCGCCTTCCAGCGCGACCGGATAATTAAAGCCGCGTCCGAGGAACAGCCAGTTTTCTCTGTCCACATTGGCCGCGGCGATATCGCGGATGATCTCGGATTGTGTCAGTATGCTTTTGATTTTGTTCGGGATGGCGACCAGTTCTTTGAGCAGCCCCTCGGCCACGTCGTTGCTCAGGTGCCGCCGTCGGCCCAGCTCGATGGCCAGCATCGACAGCACCGCCACTTGTGCGGTAAAGGCCTTGGTACTGGCGACGCCGATTTCCGGCCCGACGCGCAGATACACCCCGGCGTCGGTCATTCGAGCGATGGTTGATCCGACGACATTGACCGCGCCCAGCACGGTGGCGCCGCGTTCTTTGGCCTGTTCAATCGCGGCCAGCGTGTCGGCGGTCTCGCCGGATTGGCTGATGGCGATGACGACCGTCCCTTCTTCAAGAATCGGGTTGCGATAGCGAAACTCGCTGGCGTATTCAACCTCGGCCGGGATGCGGGCAAGCTGCTCGAACAAAAATTCGCCGACCAGTCCGGCGTGCCAGGCCGTGCCGCAGGCGGTCAGGATGATTCGCTTGGTGCGTGTCAATTCGCGCAGACGCGATTGAATGCCGCCCAGTACGACCCGGCCGTTCTTTAGGTCGATGCGTCCGTTCAGGCAGGTTTCCAGAGAGGCCGGCTGTTCGGCGATTTCCTTTTGCATATAATGCGAAAAGCCTTCCAGCTCAATTTGATCCAGCGAGATTTCAATTTCCTTCAGCTCGGCATCCACCGTTTCGTTGCTGAGGGTTTTGGTCGAAAAGCTGTCGCGACAAATGGTTACCATTTCGCCGTCGGATAAATAGACTGCCTGGCTGGTGTGCTCGATAATCGCCGAGGCGTCTGAGGCAATGATAAATTCGTTTTTGCCGACGCCCAAAATCAGAGGGCTTCCTTTTTTGACGCCGATGAGCGTTTCGGGACAGTCCCGACACAAAATCGCCAGGCCGAACGTGCCGACGATTTCATTGATTGCCTGCTGGACAGCCCATTCGAAGCGGTCGCACTCTGAAGGGCAGCCTCGCCCGTCGCGGGTTTGATTTTTGCTGTAAAAGTAACCGATCAGGTTGGCGGCCACCTCCGTGTCGGTTTCGCTCTTGAAGGTGCAGCCTTCTTTGATGAGCCATTTTTTCAGCGTGGCGTAGTTCTCAATGATGCCGTTATGCACCAGGGCGATTTTGCCGGTATAATCCACATGCGGGTGGGCATTGGTCGTGTTCGGCTGGCCGTGCGTGGCCCAGCGGGTATGACCGATGCCCAGTACCGCTTTTTGCGGTGGAACGGGAAGAATCACTTCCAGATTGGCAATACGTCCGGGTGTTTTGTAGATCGAAAAGTCTGAATGCTCAAGCAGCGCCAGCCCGGCCGAATCGTAGCCGCGATATTCAAGACGCTTAAGACCTTCAATAAGTATCGGCTGAGCCGGTTTCCGTCCGAAATACGCCACGATGCCGCACATAATAAGTCCTTTTCAAATAACAAGTTGGTTGATGGACAGCCGATTTGTTACTATGCTATTATCGTCTAATAAAGTCTCAATGTAAAGTAAAAACGCGAAAATCACCGCCCTTGAATTATTAGAAACCTTAATAGTAGATGTAGATGGACTGATAACGATGTGTTGTCAGTGGTCCTGAGACGACTGATTTTCCGTGTTGTTATTGAATGGCTGGATCAATTCAAAGGCCAGGGCGTAGCTGCGATCTTTCTGATAAACGCGGTTACGGATTTCGACGCGATAAAGGCCGTCTTCCGGCAGCACAAGGCCGGCTTTGCGGAGATTGTTTTGCGGGTCGTATTCGGAGAACAGGACTTGTCCGCTCGGCGACTTAATGTCCAGTTGCAGGTTAAAGCGGGGGGCCTCTTCAACGTATGACACGGGCGAGTAGCGCCTCAGTTTCCGATGCCAAGTGACGGTCAGATTCAGCCGCTGATCTTTTTTCGCATTGATTGTATAGCGATGGCGGTCATAGAACCCCATTGTTTCATACGCCCATCCGGCGGTGTTCTCAATGGGATGGTCCGGTCGCACACGTCCGGCCTTTAGCAGTTTCAATGCACGGCCGGCGTCCAGACGGCCGTATCCTCGCTGCGGATGCCACAGGGTCTTATCGGGATCGGTCGGTTTTCCGGATTTGTCCAGGACGTTTGGATCGGCGGCGTTGACGAGGACGGCTTTGATGGTCAGGCTCTTGTCGTCATACGGCGTGTCGGTCTGCGCGGCCCGTTCCATCAGCAGCGCGGCCGCACCGGCGGTATGAGGGGCGGAAAAGCTGGTTTCTCCGCGCGCCGAGCCGGCCGATGACCACGACGTATCCCCGGAGGCGTTTGGAATCATTTGCCGCTGGGCCGGGGCCGTCAGTTCGGGTTTGCGTCGCAGGTCCAGCGTCGGGCCGGGGTTGGAAATTGAACCGATGATGCGATAACGGCCGGCTGAATCCAGCGCCAGTCCGCCGGTGGTGACGCCGTTATAGCTGTCGCCGAAAATGGTGACGGTTGAGTCGCTGTTGCCGGCGGCGTTGGCGAAAAACACGTCATAATGTTCGGCGTAATAATCGTATATCTTGCTCCAGACCGATGAGCCGTTGGGCGCGGCCGCACTGGCGGGTATCTGAACACCGGTGACGACAATGCGGCAGCCTTTGTTGACGATCAGTTCATTCAGAGCGCGATCGATGACGTACGGCGACAGACCGCCGTCCGAAATGCGGGCGCTGTGAACACAAGCCCCGGGAGCGACGCCCAAACACGACGGATACTGTTGGCCGCCCTGCGCTGTAATAATCCCGGCCACTTGGGTATCGTGTGAAGCCGCCTTGGCGCCTTTGCCGGTAAAGTCATAATTGATGACTGCACGCTCAGCGTCGGACACGGCAAAGGCCTCGTGTGCAGCGCGTGCATTGCCCGATGAGAGCATGACAATGCCGATGCCTTTGCCGGTCAGGCCCTGCTGCTGAACGATTCGCGCATTGGATCCGTTCGACCCGACCGATTCGACCAGCGCCGGCGCTGTCGAGGGATTAAAAAAGCTCACCGCTGCAATGACTGTCGCGATAAGCTGATTTTGGATTGGGTTCAACAGGCGTTGCATTTTCAACAGAGTAACCAGGTCGTTATCTTATATTGAATGTTTGCAGCCGTGTCGGAGAAGAAATTTTTTTTATTGCGTCTCTTTGGTGCTGATCAGTGAATAGACTTCTTCGGGCGAGGACGCTTTTTCAAGCTGCGCTTTGAACTGGGCATCCAGCAGCAGACGACTGATGCGAGCCAGCGCCTGGATATGCGGGCCGGTTTGATCGGGCGGCGAAACGAGCAGCACGATGATCTGTACCGGTTTGTTGTCAATGCTTTCAAACTCAATGGGGTCGGCGGCGATGCCGATAGCCATGACCAGTTCTTTGGCGGCGGCGCACTTGCCGTGGGGGATGGCGATGCCCGATCCGATACCGGTGCTGCGCGTCATTTCGCGCGCCATCACGGCCTCAAGGGCCTCGGTGCGGTCGCTCAGCAAACCGGCGTCCGAAAGCACGTTGATGAGTTCCTCAATGGCGGCATCCTTTTCTTTGCTCTCAAGGGGCGCCTTGATACAGGACGGCTGAAGTATTTGTGTCAGAATCATAAGCGTATTCTATATGAAAAAAAGTTAAATTGACCGTCTGATCACGCATAAAAGATAACCTTATAGCGACTCAGATGAGGGTTTGCAACAGGTTTTTAGAAAGTTTTTTCTATTGTAGCAAAGAAAAGTTCAGAAAAGACAAGCCGTCAGCCGTCCGGTCGTCTGAATCCCGTTTGATTGTTTGGCTTCCTTTCAGCTTGCGACCGAAACAGGTTCGGGGTTCGATTGGCAGCGTCCCCGCTGCTTGATGGTGCGTACCGGAGTGGGCAGGTCTTCAGTCGGAAGCGAGGCGATGTGAACCGCCTCGGCGGCGGTTTCGGCATACAGGTCGGCGCCGATTTCTTCCCACAGCCCTTCGGCGCGCTTAAAGACCCCGCCGGAGAGCATAATCCGCATGTCCGGCCAGGCGTTAATCTGACGAATGCGGTCGATTAATTTGCGTACCGCCGGGGCGTCCTTGCCGTTAAAGCCGTACAGCAGCAGGACATCGGGCGAATAGCTATGAATAAACTCCAATATATCTTCATTATTGACTGTGCCGCCGAGGAATCGGCATCGCCAGCCGTCGCTTTCAAACAAATCACAGGTCATTTGTCCTCCCAGTTCCGCTTGCTCGCTTTCGGCCGTGACGATGACGATGCGTCTGTCGGTAGCGGGGCGGCGGGGCAGCTTGTTTTGCAATTGATTGACGATGCTGCGGTTGATGCGTGAGGCCAGGGCCTCCTGAGCGGGCATAATGCGATCCTGACGATATAAGTCGTCAATTTCGACCATCATCGGCCAGATGATATCCATATAGATTTGAATTGCCATCGTCCCTCCCTGAAGGGCCTCTTCAATGATGTTGCGGCAGGCTTGACGGTCACCGGTCAGAAGGGCTTCCAGATAACGCTCGCGGATGAATTGCTTGATCATAGGTTCCTCTCTTTTTGTGAATGTTTCAATTTTCTTATTTTACCAACCTTTTCTCATTTGTGTTAATCTGGCTGCTTTGTCTTCAGGTTGCTATCGGATGGAGCGTGTGAAAATCTTTAGTTAAAATAGGCAATATGGGGTGTTTGGGGGTTATTGTGATGACTTTCTTGAGATGTTCATAAAACTTTTTATTTTAATACGTTACCAAGATATTAAAAAATTTTTGACCGATAAAACCAGCATTTTTTTCGCTGGATAGGCCAGATTTTTTTATAAATGTTAATATAGGAAACTTAGAAAAGATTGGTTGTTTTCCTTGTAAATTGGTCCGTAAACAATTCCTAAGCAGTTTCTGTAAAGGTTTGTGCAACTTCAGTTCGATAAATCAATAAGAAAACGCAGAAAGTGGATAATTTTGAAGACCCTTTGAACGATGCTTGAAATAGTCGGCGCCAACACAATCAACGGTATCGAGCGGCTGGGGCGGTTTGTCCGGTTTGCCGGCGGTTCGTTCAGCGCCATTGCCAAGATTTTTTTTCGGCCCCGCTACTATGGATTCGTTTTGGCCCAGATGAACGCGATCGGGGTGCACAGCGTTCCGGTCATCATGGCCACGGGGGCGTTTGTCGGAATGATTTTGGCGATTCAGGCCTTTGGTCAACTGGCCGCGATGGGGCTGGAAGAGCGGCTCGGTGTGTTGATCAATATCGCGGTGGTCAAAGAGTTGGGGCCTGTCTTGGCGGCGGTGATGCTGGCCGGGCGGGTCGGCGGGGCGCTGACGGCCGAGCTGGGAACAATGAATGTCACCGAACAGATCGCGGCGGTACGGAGCATGGGGACCGATCCGATGATGTATCTGGTCGCGCCGCGGGTGCTGGCGTGTTTGCTGTTGACGCCGTTTTTGATTATTTACGCCGATTTTTTGGGTATTTTGGGCGGCTATTTTATCAGTGTTTTTCAGCTCCAAATCAACGCGGGGGCGTACTGGGATTACAGCGCCCAAGGGGTCGAACTGTGGGACGTCTGCACGGGTATATTAAAAGGGTTCTTTTTCGGCGGGGCGATTGCACTGATTAGCTGCTACAAGGGGTTTACCTGTCGGGAAGGCGCCCAAGGCGTCGGGCAGGCCTGCACCGAGGCGTTTGTCGGCAGCTTCATGACGATTCTGGCGATGAATTATGTATTTGCCGTCGTCCTTGACGCGGTGTATAAAACATTCTGGACGCTGCGTCCGCTTCTGTAGGGAACACGGAACTCAGAATGCAGAAAGGGGATTTCAATGGGTGTGAATATACTTGTTGCGATTGCCGACGGGATTGAGGAACTGGAGGCGGTCACGGTGATTGATGTGCTGCGTCGCGCCGGCGCGGAGGTCACGGTTGCGTCGGTCGGTTCACTTCAGGTCGCCGCCTCACGGGGGGTCAAACTGACGGCTGATGCACATATCGCTCAATGCGCCGATAAGACCTACACCTGTATCGTCTTGCCCGGCGGCATGCCCGGCGCTGAACATCTGCGCGACAGTCAGGTGCTGATTGAACTGCTCAAAACCCAGAAACAGCGCGGCGGCTGGTATGCGGCGATATGCGCCTCGCCGGCGGTGGTGCTGGCCCATCACGGTTTGCTGCCTCACAAAGCGACGTGTTATCCATCGTTTGCCGACACACTGCCGGATGCCGCCTGTGCGGCCCGGCGCGTCGTGGTCGATGGGCATTGTGTGACCAGCCAGGGGCCGGGAACGGCGCTGGAGTTTGCGCTGGAGCTGGTGCGGCAGTTGATGGGCGAGGAAAAAGCCAAAGCCGTGGCCGAGCCGATGATTGCGTTGTGGCCGCGTTGACCTGATCGGACATTGCCGTCGTCCGCCGGTCCGGTCGCGTCTGAAGGTGTTATCACCGTCAAAAAGGGGGGGGGCGTTGGTGCGCCGCACGGCGGTAAATTTCTTTGACAAAGTTTCGCAGAGGCGGTACAGTTGATTTTTTGGCTGACGGTGGAGATGGCAACCGCAATTTCTGACAGAAAAAGGGGGCTTTGTTTCCCGTTCGGCCTATTTGTAGAGACAAGGAATCAAGATTTCGG
>DSDR01000212.1 GCA_011048645.1 Phycisphaerales bacterium | reverse complement strand
GAGCGATTTATCCGCGAGGCGATTGACTCAATCCTGTCCCAGCGTTTTGAACAGTTCGAATTGATCGTGGTCGATGACGGCAGCACAGACCAGACCGTGCCGATTATCCGGTCGTATCAGGATCCGCGGCTGCGGCTGATTCGTCAGGCCCATCAATATACCGCCGCCGCAACTAATCGCGCAATTCAGGAAGCGCGCGGACGATTCATTCTCGGCGTTGATTCAGATGATAAAATTGAGCCGAATTATCTTGGACAACTGGTCGAAACGGCCAGAGCGTATCCCGATTTTGATTATTATTATCCCGAAATTTTCAAGCTGATGGATGCTGATGGTCGGTTCCAGGAGCCGTCGTGGCGCTATCGCGATTTCGAAGAGGCCTCCATCCTGCCGGCGTTTTTGTTCACACGCGGTTTTTTACCGATCCCTCATCCCGGCGCGCTGAAGCGGCGAGCGATGTTTGAGCGCACCGGCCTGTATCGGGACCAGAGAAATCTCATCGATTTTGAGTTTATGACGCGAAACGCCCTGAACATTCGATTCAAACGCGCCGTCAATGCGGTCGGCTACTGCTATCGCTGGCGCCCCGACAGCATCAGCCGCCAAATGGAGCACCGCAATCGCCATGCCGCCGCGGCTTTGGAGGCGATGGTCGATCAGTATGAACCGCACATCCTATGTCCGCCGCTTCGGGAGATACCGCCGGAGCAAAGACGGATCAAATTTTTACGATTTGCCGTGGGCGTGTTTGAGAATTACGCCAAACGCCACGCCGAGCAGGGCGGGCAGTATTATCATCACGTTGCGCAGCGCTTATGGCATGATTTGCTTCAAATCGAGCGGAAATCCAATTATCGGACCTGTGCGTTTGCCTGATCGGCGCAAATACGCTGAAGACTGAAAATGATTGAACATAGTCCTCAAATATGACGATAGAAAAGTAAAATTAATTGTTCAGACAGACGGGAGTCTCGATCATGTCAAGCATACAATTGCCGGGCTTGTCAACAGGACTGGACACCTCCGCCATCATCCAGCAGTTAATGCAGGTGGAACGGCGGCGGCTGACGATGTTTGAATCCGGTATCTCGCAAAAAAAGCAGATCCGCACCGCTGTTACGGAGCTTCAGTCCAAACTGAATACGTTCAAGAACAAGCTGAATGCCCTCAGCGACGCCGGCAGTCTCCGCGCGTACAGCGCCACCAGCAGCAACAGCGACAAAGTGACCGTGCAGGCCGGCTCCGGCGCTCACGAAGGCAGCCATTCCGTACAGGTCAGGCAGTTGGCCACCGCCAACCGATGGGTGCATGACGGCCTGAAGTATGCCACCTCTTACGTCGGCGCCGGAACATTCATTCTCGGCTATAATCATCAGGAACTGATCATTCAGACCACTGACCAGACGACCTTGCAGGATGTGGTGAATTTGATTAACAACGATCCGGATAATCCCGGTATCACCGCCGGCATTCTCCATCACGACGACGGCAGCGGCAACGCCTACCACCTGGTTCTCAACGGCAAAGACAGCGGTTCGGATTATCAGATTTCCATCAAAAACAGCAATTCCGAGATCCACACCGCCGCCTCAACGCTCCGGGCCGGCGGCGTCAATGCCGGTCTGACGACAAAAATCTCGTCATTGACCGATTTTTCAGGACAAGGGATCAATTTCCTCAATGTCAATGCAGTTGACATTGCCGGAACCCTTCACGACGGGACGGCGGTCAATACCTCGATTGCGGTCAATTCCTACTCCACCATCGAAGATCTGATCCGGGAAATTGAAGAAGCCTTTGGCGATACGGTGAAGGTTACGCTTGAAGAAGGTCAGCTCAAAATCACCGACAAAACCGAAGGCGCCAGCCAAATGACGCTGACGCTTGCGTTCAAAACCGATACCGAAACCGCTGAATTGTCCTTTGAACAAATCGCGGCCGGCGGCAGCATCAACGCCGGGCTTGCCGCATTTGATGTCTCCACATTCATCGAGACGCAGGCGGCTCAGAACGCCCTTGTCAAGGTGGATGACTACCCGCCCGGCCAGGACGCCTGGATCAGCCGCAGCGCCAATACCATCGATGATGTCATCTCCGGCGTGACGCTCAATCTCCACGGCACAACGGCCAACGCCGACGGCGGCTATGACAAGCTCGAAGTGAACCTGACGCGGGACACCGAATCGCTGAAACGCAAAATGCAGGAGATGATGGAGGCCTACAATGCGGTCGTGATGTATTTTGATGAAAAAACCAAATACGATCCGGAAACCAACACCTCCGGAATTCTTGCCAGAGAATACACGCTGACCGGTATCCAAAGCCTGCTTCGCACGCCGTTGACGGCCAATGCAACGGGCTTTACCGGGGCGGACAGTTTCATCAACCCCCGAGAAATCGGCTTGTCGTTTGACGGCGACGGGCTGCTGATGCTGGACGAAGAAAAATTTGCCGAGGCGATCAACAAAGATTATCGCGGCGTTCTGTCGCTCATTGGCGCCCAAAAGACCGGTTCATCCGGCGGCCCCGACGCCGCGTATGTCAAGTTTTATGACTCAAGCACCTATACGCAGGCCGGAGCCTACGATGTGCGCGTGGAAATCGACGCGGAAGGCGCGATTACCTCCGCTCTGATCAAACGCGCCGATGAAGACTGGTCGCAAGCCCGTCAAGCCGAAGTCATGGGCAACTATATCATCGGCCTCGGCGGCGACGATCAGAACAATCCGGAGCGCGATCTTCAGTTGTCCATCGATACGCGACAGACCGGCCGCACTCTTGAAGCGACCATCAGTGTCCGGCAGGGGTTTGCCGGAGCCGTTTATGACGCCGTTAACCAGGTCAACCACGCCACGACCGGACGTATCGCGGTGTCCCAAAAGAGCATCGATGCGCAAATCGACAATCTCAACAGACGGATTGAAAACGAACAGGCTCGTCTGGACAGAGTCGAACAGCGACTCGTGGCCAAATATGCACGACTTGAAAGCCTGCTAACCTCAATCCAGCAGCAGTTTTCAGGCTTGAATATGCTCTAACAAAGAGTCCTCGCCGAGTTTGGCCGAGGCGGTCAGTCCAGCGCAAAAGTGTGTTTTTGTCCCGGTCTTAGCTCATAAACCTTGTCCTGAAAGCGGAATTTTACGGCATTCAGCTCGCAGGAATCCGAGGCAATCGTCATCGAGCCGGGGGTCGTGGCGATATCGATCCAGCGGTTGTGATATTTGATTTTCATACAAAGCTTTTCGATATCATGGGGGATGCGCGGATTCAGCGCCAGCATTTCGTCTTCAAAGGCCAGGCCGGTATAGCATCGCTGCAGGATATCCACCGTCCCGGCCATCGCGCCCAGATGAATGCCTTCGCGAGTGGTGCCGCCCTGTACGTCCGAGACATCCGCTTCCAGCGCCTTTTGGAACATCTCCCAGGAACGTCGTCGATCGGATCGGGCCATTACCCAACAAAAGACAATATAGCTGAGGGTCGATCCGTGCGAGCTGCGATTGAGGTAATACTCAATATTTTTGGGAATCATCTCCGGATCAAAATCATACCCCATCGCGTTGAACAGGGATTTGATCTCTTCGGCTGAGAACAGATAAAACAGCATCAGCACATCGGGCTGCTTGGAGGCCTTGTAGCGGTTGACGCTGTCGCCTTCTTTTTCAAGAATTCGGTCCAGACGATGAATATCGCCGTATTTTTGTCGATATCCGTCCCAGTCGAATTCCTGCAATCGGTCATAGCCCTCAAATTGACTGAGGATGCCGTCATCGTGAAAGACCAGACGCATTTTGCGAATCATATCCCGCCACGAATCAATCTCTCCCATATCCAGCCCCAGCAGTTCCTGAAGATCGCGACGCCGTCTGAGCGGGAGCAATTCGAGTATTTGTATGGCGGTACGCAAAACGAAGACGGTCATCACATTGGTATAGGCGTTGTTGTTCAGGCCGGGCTTATCCGAGTCAGGGTAGGCGTCGTGATACTCGTCAGGTCCCATGACGCCGAGAATCTCGTAGCGATCCAGCGCCTCATTATAAGTTGTCAGATCGGCCATGAACCGGGCGATCTCGAGCGCCATCTCAGCGCCGCAGGAGGCCAAAAACTCCAGGTCTTTCGTGGTTTTGTAATACAGCCATACATTATAGACAATGGCCGCATTGACATGCCGCTGCAAATGCGTATTGTCGGGAAGCCAGCGCCCGGACTGGGGGTTCAAATGAAGCTGCTGAGTTTCCTCCCGGCCGTTGCTGCCGCTCTGCCAGGGATACATCGCGCCTTTGAACCCGGCCTGACGGGCGGCCAGACGCGCGCGGTCGAGCCGACGAAAACGGTATCGCAGCAGCGAACAGGTCAGCATCGGCAGTCTCAGATTCAGATACGGAAAAATAAACAATTCATCCCAGAAGATATGGCCGCGATACGCCTCGCCGTGCCAGCCGCGCGCCGGCACGCCGATGTCCAAATCGATGGAGTTGCGCGAGGCGGTCTGGAGCAGATGGAAAATATGCAGCCGCAAAATCATCTGCGTGCGGGTATTGTGGATAATCTCAATATCACATCGGTCCCATGTGTGCTTCCATTTGGTGATGTGGCTTTCAAGCAGCGTCTGGAAATCGTCCGCCGTGCGGAGGGCGTCGATGGCGTCCAGCAGCGGCTCGGAGATCGCCACATCTCGAGAGGTAAACAGGGAAATCGTTTTTTGGACCGAAACGGGCGTTTTTTCTTTCGTCTGCACAACGAATTCCTGTCCGATCCAGCCGGCCTGCTGAACGAGATTTTTCTCAACGATTACAGGGTCTTCATTGACAAACACATCCGTGCGGGCTGCCTCGGCAATGCGAATATGCGATTGATTGGTTTCAGTGAGCAGCCAGATCAGATCATCTTCCGTTCGGCCCAGATCAAGCACATCCAGATGCTTGCTGTTGAGCTGCTTGTACCGTTCCACGCCGGCGTTGATGACCGTGCCGTCCAGTGCGGACTGAAACTGAATACGCCCCGACCAGTTCTCGGGAATTACCGTTATTTCCTGCGCCGCCAGGTGCATCTGCACACGGTGCACGAAACGGCGGTCTATGATCGTCGTCTCCCGTTTTTTCTTGTCGCGAAAACAAATCGTTCGCGTCAGAACGCCGTGCTGAAGATTCAGCTCCTGACGATACGAAAGCAGCTCGACCGACATCACATCAAACCAGTTCTCGTCCTCGATTTTGAACTTCAGGACAAGCCAGTTGGGAAGATTCACCAAATCTTCGTTTTCAATCGTGCGGCCTGCGATCTCGGTTTCGAGCCGATTGTATCCCCCGGCCAGATACGTACCGGGATAATGAATATCGTCCGCCTCGCTTTCAGCGGCTGCTCCGCGTGTTGCAAAATAACCATTTCCCAGGGTGCACAGTGCTTCTCGATGGCCTTCCTCCGCAGGTTCAAAGCCGTCATAAATCAGTGTCCAGTTTTTCACGATGGCTGTTCTCCCTTTTTCTGACAAAGCGGTATCAACTCGGTTAAAAATCGACCGACCTGATCGGGGCTGTCCAGGCTGTACATGGCTGCGGTCTCATACGGCTGCTCCCAGACTACAATGCCGATGCCGCGCCCCTGAAGCGAGCCAAAAGCATCTTCGTCGGTCACATCGTCGCCCAGATAAATCGGCAGCACATCCTTGCGATCCAGTTCCAGCGCCTCAAGCAGTGAAAACAGCGCCTTGCCCTTGTGCCAGTCCATCCTGGGCTGAAGCTCAAAGATTTTCTTGCCGCGCGCCTTGCGAAGATCCGAGTGCTGTGCGGCAACTTCATCGACAATCGCCTCGATGGCGTCGGTTTGGGACGGATCGGCCAGACGGTAATGAATGGCAATGGCAAATTTTTTGCGTTCAATGGCCGTCCCCTGAAAAGAGGCGAGTTTCTCAGACAGGGTGTGTTCGGCCTTGTCAAGCGACGGCAAGAACTCCTTGCCGACCTGATGATCAATCGCAAGGCCGCTCGGCCCGGAAATATCAAAGCCGTGACTTCCGGCATAGACGATCGAATCGATCCTGACCTTGTCTTTGACGTCTTCCAGATCGCGCCCGCTGATGACGCCGACGGTGCAATGCCGGCTTAGCTCAATGACCGTCTTTCGCATCGATTCGGACAAAATGGCCTTGTCCGGCGTCTCGACAATGGGGGTCAATGTGCCGTCATAGTCCAGAAAAACCGTGATTTCTTTTCCTTCGGCGCGATGAGCGATTTCCTCAAGCCGCTCCAGCGCCGACGGCAGCGCGGTAGGCTTGGCCTCGGTCTTGACCAGTCGAATCTCGGCCAGGTCGTCCACTGCGATGTCGGCGCCGTTGTCCAGCAGATCCTGTTTTTCGCCGGCCCGCGCTACGCCGAGAATCAGCCCGAAATGGCCCGCGCGGCCGGCCTGCACGCCCGACAACGCATCTTCGACGACGACGGCCCGCTTCGGCTCCACATCCAGCCGTCGGGCAGCTTCAAGGAAGATATCCGGTGCGGGCTTGCCTTCGATTCCCAACTGTTCCGAAATGACGCCGTCCACCCGCGCATCAAACAGATCCGTCAGCCGCACGGTCTCCAGGATTTCCAGACAATTCTTACTGGACGAGATGATCGCGGTTTTGAGTCCGTTTTTTCGCAGTTCGCGAATCAAGTTCACCGTTGAGGTATAGACCTTCGGCCCTTTCTGTTCAAGGGTTTCCCGAAAATACTGATTCTTCAGATTGCTCAGGCCGAAAATGGTCTCTTTGTCGATGGCGTCATCGGGCGACCCTTCCGGCAAATCAATCCGCCGCGAAGCGAGAAAACTCTTGATTCCATCAATGCGGGGCTTGCCGTCCACATACTCAAGATAATCTGTCTGAATGTCAAATGCGCAGAACGGCTCGCCGGTGCGCTCGGCATAGCGATGCAGAAACTCATCGAACATCCGCTTCCACGCAGCCGCGTGAACCGATGCCGTTGCGGTGACCACCCCATCCAAATCAAATATGAACGCTTCAAACTCACTGATTTTAATGTCAGCCGTTGTGTCGGACTCTTTGTGAACCATTTTCAACTCCGAGAAGAACAACAACATGCTTCATAAAAACGAATAGTTCGGGTTATACCGTCCAAGGCAGACAATGGCAAGCCTTAACTTAAAAAGATATATTCGCTATAATACACATTCAAATGCTACTTCCGAGATCCAAAGAATACTACAGCGCAACGTAAGCTGAGAATCCGTGTTAATGTCGCAAAATCAAAGATTAATAATCAAAATGCAAAACCACACATCAGAATTCAAAAAGACAGGGTCGATGGCCGCCGCGACTTTG
>DSDR01000209.1 GCA_011048645.1 Phycisphaerales bacterium | reverse complement strand
GGTCAAGGAATCGCTGTTTAATATTCTGTATAATTACGGCCTGCCCGAAGGGGCGGTCGCGGCGGATTTGTTTTGCGGTACCGGTTCAATGGGGCTGGAAGCACTCAGCCGGGGGGCGGCGTGGGTGACGTTTGTTGACAAAAACCGCAAAGTCATTGAGATTTTGAAGAAAAATATCGCTCGTGCGGGATTCGAGCGGCAGTGCCGGCCGATTGCAGCCAATATTTTGTCGGTCGGCGCAGCGCCAACTGCTGAGCACGGATTATATGATTTGGTGTTTGTCGATCCGCCCTATGCGATGAGCAGACACGCCGGTGAAGGCTCAGTAATC
Source organism: Phycisphaerales bacterium (assembly GCA_011048645.1). GTDB lineage: Bacteria > Planctomycetota > Phycisphaerae > Sedimentisphaerales > Anaerohalosphaeraceae > T3Sed10-213. The sequence goes on along the minus strand of DSDR01000209.1, from coordinate 6,989 downwards.
GCCGAGCTGATGCAATTGATTGACACCCAGGTCAAACCCGACGCCCTGATTGTGCTTCGAACCCATCAGGACGCCCTGATCTGCGATGAATACGGCCTGCTAACGGCAGTGGACAAGCGCCAATGGGGGGCGATGAAAGTGATTTTTTATCGTCCCAAACCGCACCATAAAGGACATGAATCACACAGTACATAGGTCGTAAACTCTGTTTGTGTTCTTCATATCCTTTATGGTTTTGCGGGGGTATGTATTACAGTAAAGCCTTGTTCATCCAGTAATAGACTTCATTGAACCGCAGTTCTTTTTTGAAGTTGCGGATATCGGTCGTCTCGTCGATAATCACGGATTCGATGCCGGCCATATCGGCAAAATCTTCCAGATGTTCGCTGGTCAGCGCCATTGAAAACCCCGTATGATGCGCACCGCCGGCCAGTATCCACGCGGCTGCGGCCACCTTCAAATCCGGCTTGGGCATCCAGACTACGCGGGCGACCGGCAGTTTGGGCAGATCGGCGTCCGGCGCGACCACATCGACCGGATTGATCAGCAGCCGGAAGCGGTTGCCCATATCAATCAGCGAAGCGTTCAACCCCGGTCCCTGAGCGACGTTAAAGACCAGTCGGGCCGGATCGTCTTTGCCGCCGATGCCCAGCGGATGCGCCTCAAGCGAGACGTTGCCGTCGGCGATGGACGGACACACTTCCAGCATATGCGCTCCGAGCACTTTCATTCCCGCCGGATTCAAGTGGTAGGTGTAGTCTTCCATAAAGGACGTACCGCCTTTCAGGCCGGCGGCCATCACTTTCATCGACCGCACCAGCGCGGCGGTCTTCCAGTCGCCTTCGGCGCCAAAGCCGTAACCGTCGGCCATCAGGCGCTGAACCGCCAGCCCCGGCAGTTGGGCCAAGCCGTGCAGGTCTTCAAACGTGGTGGTAAAGGCCTTGAATCCGCCGTCCTCAAGAAAGCCGCGCAGCCCCGCCTCGATTCGCGCCGCGTCGCGGACATTTTGAAGGTGTTTGCCTTTGACCTTCATATTGTACTGTTCTTCGTACTGTTTAACGAATTTGTCAACCTGAGCATCGGAGACTTTATTGACAATCGCGACCAAGTCGCCCACGCCGTAACCATCCACCGCATAACCCAGTTGCTTTTGCGCCTCAACTTTGTCGCCTTCGGTGACGGCCACGTTACGCATATTGTCGCCGAAACGAGCCACTTTCATCCCCTGGGCGTCATACCACGCACAGGCCGCACGCATCCAGGCATCCAACCGCTGTTGGGCTTCCGTGTCCTGCCAGTGCCCGACGACAACCTTGCGATTTTTGCGAAGGCGCGTGCAGATAAACCCGAATTCGCGTCCGCCGTGAGCCGACTGGTTCAGGTTCATAAAGTCCATATCGATGGTATCCCACGGGATGTCGCGGTTAAATTGAGTGTGGAAGTGCGCAACGGGTTTTTGCAGAATCTGAAGGCCGCGAATCCACATCTTGGCCGGGCTGAACGTATGCATCCAGGCGATCACCCCGACACAGGCCTTGGCGGTGTTCGCTTCGGCGCACAGATCAGAAATAGCGTCCGCGGTTGTCAACACAGGCTTGAAAACGACTTTACAGGCTAATTGACCGGAATTGTTCAGGCCTTTGACGATTTTTTTGGAATCGTCGGCCACCTGCTTGAGCGCCTCGGGGCCATACAAATGCTGGCTGCCGGTGACGAACCATACTTCACATTGCTTTAAGTCGTTCATAAACTCCCTTTCCTAAAAAATTGTTACAAGTCCGAACAATGAAAATGACATTCAAACGCCCGCATCGCGGTACGTAATTTGACAATCAATTTACCAAAACAAGATATATTCAACAAGCGATTTTCCAGCGACAAGGTGGATTTTTTACAAGAACACAAAAACTAAAACCTGTCTTCTTATGGGTATTCTGTTTGGGTTTTGCTCGTTTCAAAGAGAACAGCCGAAGGCTGAATCGGCTGGCTTCTGTGTTTTTCAGAGATTTCCGTCGGCATACGCGCATTGTACGGGGCGGCAATGATGTAAATTTTGCTTGAACCCGGTGGGGATGTCTGCGATAATAATAATAAGAACTAAGGTTTTGACAAGACGATGGAAAGACCTTCTTTTTTTGAAAGGGATTGTCCATGTCTGGGAGTTTAACGTTTTTGATTAGTGCGCTGTTGATCGGCGTTGTCGGAATAGAATCGGAAAAGTCGGTTTCTTATACGATCGATCAGTTTATCGATGTTCAGGGACCGGAATCGTTTGTCAGCCGATTGCGTGATTACACCGGGCCGACACAGGTGCGGTTTGTTGTGCGGATTGCCGGACTGGAGGCGCCGGAAGATCCGAATGCTGTTCAGATTGCACAACAATTTCTGCTTGAGCGGCTCAGCAATGCGCAGATGATAAAATTGCGGAATGTGCAGGATCACGGCTATTTCCGTTTGACGGCCGAGGTCTATGCCGATGGGCTAAATGTCGGCCGGCATATGCTGAAAGCGGGGCTGATGCGTCCGACGCCGTCGAAATTGGATGCCGATACGGAGGATGAGGCGGCCAACGGCCTTGGTCGTTTTCCCGAATTTCCCCCGTCGGCTGAACATTTCCTCTCAAGGCCGCCTTCTGCCGCTGCGCGGGGGCCGGATAGACCAAAGCGGTATGCCGGACAGGTGGATATGTCCCTTATCAGGCCGGACACGACATTTCGTGAGGCTCTGGCAATCATCAGCGGACAGGAGCCGCGTCTGCCGATTTTGGTCTTGTGGAACGATCTTGAGCGTAACGCTTTTGTTGAACGCGACACGCCGGTCGGCATCGAAGGGGTCGGCAGAATGCGGGCCGAGGCGGCACTGAATCTCGTGTTGCGGGCGGTCGCCACATCAGGGATGCGATTGAGGGTCATCTCCGAAGGCGGTGTGCTGACGATTGCCACCGAGGTTGCCGATCTGGGAAAACCGACCACCCGGGTTTATCCCGTGGCCGATCTGCTTGCCAGGTCCTCTGAGCTGTATTGGTAGGCGAAAATTTTTGAGGCAAATCTAACGCGGGGAGCGTATAATTCAGCCCTATGACAGCATAGAAATACAGCTATTGAGATATACAATGGGTATTATCGGGCCTGCGATTGAATCCCTTATTGACCTTTTGTGTCTGTCTTCCAGGGAATCTGTTAAGACCTTTTCAATTCCAGCCGATGAAGTAATTATTGTCGTTTTTTTACAGAACAGGAATCGTTTATGGCATCATCAATAAAATCGTCGGATAAGGAACCAACAAGGATGCACACAGTCAGGACATTTACGGTCAAGCCCTCGCTGCCGGAACCGTTGAAAGAGTTGTATGTTGTGGCGGGTAATTTGTACTGGTCATGGCACTATGAAATCACGGAGCTGTTCCGTCGCGTCGATTATGATCTTTGGAAACAATGCGCACACAATCCGATTCGCATGCTCGGCATGGCTTCGCAGGCCCGACTGGAAGACTTGTCTCACAATGAAGGATTTTTGTATCAATTGCACCAGGCGCGCCAGAAACTTGAAGAGACGCTCAATGCGCCGTCCTGGTTTGACAAGATCTACGCCCGCGAAGATGTCCGTCCGACCATTGCGTATTTCAGCGCCGAATTCGGCATTCACGAATGTTTGCCGATTTATTCGGGCGGTCTGGGAATTTTGGCGGGCGATCACCTCAAAAGCGCGTCCGATCTGGGCGTTCCGCTGGTTGGGATTGGACTATTATACCAAAAAGGGTACTTTCGTCAATATCTTAACACGGACGGCTGGCAGCAGGAACACTATATTGAAAACGATTTTCACAATATGCCGCTTGAGTTGGTTCGAAAAGAAAGCGGCCATCCGTTGATTGTCAATGTTCAGTTTCCCGGTCGCACGGTGTCCGCTCAAATCTGGAAGGTCATGGTCGGTCGCACCCCGTTGTATCTGCTGGATACGAATCTGCCGAGCAATTCGACATTCGACCGGACAATTACCCAGACGCTGTACGGCGGCGATGCGGAAATGCGGATTTGTCAGGAAATCGTGCTGGGCATCGGCGGTTTGAAGGCCCTGTATGCAATGAACCTGGAGCCGACGGTGTGCCATATGAACGAAGGACACGCCGCATTTATGGCGCTGGAGCGCGTTCGTCGGATTCGCAGCCGTTACAAGATGACCTATGAGGAAGCGTTCGAGGCGGCCAAGGCCAGCAATGTCTTTACCGTGCACACGCCGGTGGCCGCCGGCAACGACGAGTTCCCCGTTGAGATGATGGACAAATACTTCGGCCATTATTACGGCAAACTCGGATTGAATCGCGAGCAGTTTCTGGCCTTGGGGCGCGTCCATCCGGACAACCCCGCCGAATCCTTCAAGATGCCCGTCTTGGCCATTCGCACCAGCGCCTATCGCAACGGCGTCAGCCAGCTTCACGGCGAGGTGTCCCGGACGATTTGGTCCGGCCTGTGGCGTGAACTGCCGACCGAAGAGGTGCCGATCAATGCCATCACCAACGGCGTTCACGCCAAGACGTGGCTCAGCGCCGAAGTCAACTTGCTGCTCGAACGGTATCTCGGCGCTCGCTGGAGTGATGAGATTGTCGATAAATCCATCTGGCACAACATTGACCAGATTCCGGATGAAGAATTGTGGCGGATTCATCAGCGCTGTAAAGAGCGGCTGGTCGGTTTCGCACGATCCCGACTCAAACGGCAGCTTCAGCGGCGCGGCGCGTTCCATACCGAGCTGAGCTGGGCCGAGGAAGTGCTCGATCCGGAAGCGCTGACCATCGGCTTTGCCCGCCGGTTTGCCACCTATAAACGCGGCAATCTGCTGCTGCGTGAGCCGGAACGATTGATTAAACTGCTCAACAACAGTGAGACGCCGGTCCAGTTTATCTTCGCCGGCAAGGCGCACCCGCGCGACACGGCGGGCAAGGAAATCGTTCGTCAATTGGTGCACTTTGCCACCGAGCATCCTGAAATTCGTCGGCGGCTGCTGTTCCTCGAAGATTACGACATTGATATCGCCCGGTATATGGTGCAGGGCGTTGATGTGTGGCTGAACAATCCGCGCCGTCCGATGGAAGCCAGCGGCACCAGCGGAATGAAGGCCGCCCTGAACGGCGTGCTGAATATGAGTACGCTGGACGGCTGGTGGTGTGAAGGCTACATCCCGGACGGCGGCTGGATCATCGGGGCCGGCGAGGAATACGACGACCTGTCCTACCAGGATCAGGTTGAATCACAGGCGATATTTAATCTGCTTGAGCAGGAAGTCGTGCCGCTGTATTTTGCCCAGTCCAAAGACCGACTGCCGCGGCGGTGGATACGCCGGATGAAAAACACAATCAAATGGTGCGCCCCACGGTTTAATACCAGCCGTATGGTCGCCGAATACACGCGCAAATTTTATACCATCGCCGACAGCAAGTGGCGCGAACTGACAGCCGATGACAGCGCTCGTGTTCGTGAGTTGGCGGCCTGGAAGAATTCGGTCCGCCACGCCTGGTCGGACCTGGACATTCAAAACGTGGAAGTCCAGACCCGCGACGGCGAAGTCTTTGCTCACTGGAACGGCCGTCATCCCGAATTGCGGGTGGGTTCGGAAATCAAGGTAAATGCCAAAGTGCGGCTTGGTCGGCTTAATCCCGACGATGTATCCGTCCAGATTTTTCACGGGACGGTAGATTCATCCGGTCATATCGAAAATCCCCAGATTGCCGAGATGCAGTTTGTGGAAGGCTCACTGGACGAGACCCAAACCGCCTCGTTTGTCGGTTCCATTCCCTGCCTCAGTTCCGGCAAGCACGGCTTTTCGCTTCGCGTTTTGCCGCGGCACAAAGATTTGGTCGAGCCGTATGAACACGGCATGATTTTGTGGGAATCCTCCAATTAGTTGGGCGAGCACAAGACAGAGAATGGGGTGATGTTCTTCGTTCTTTGTCTTGTGTCCTCCGTATGTCGGCTCACCGGTTCAGCAGAAACAGATACGCCATATAGCCGCAATAACCGGCAAACAGCAATACTCCGGCAGGCCGACCGATACGCCGTTGCGTGAAAGCGATCACTGCGAAAATCAGCGAGATCGTCGCCATCAGCCAATAATCTATTCCTGCCAGCCGATTGCTGATCTCGAACGGCCTGACCAGACCGGCCGTGCCCGGTACCAGCAGGGCGTTAAAGATGTTCGAGCCGACCAGATTGCCGATAGACAGGTCGTCATGTCCTTTTACGGAAGCGACCAGGCAGGTACTCAACTCCGGCAGCGATGTGCCGACCGCGACGATGGTCAGGCCGATAACCGCCTCCGAGATACCCGCAGCCCGTCCCAGTACCGAGGCGCTGAGCACCGTCAGATGTGCCCCGCCGGCCAGACAGCCCAGCCCCACAGCAAGCAAGATGACCGACAGCAGCAGCGATTGAGGGATATGAGCCGCCGCATGCTCGATCCGGGTTTCCAGTTCACTTAAAACCTGACGGTCGGCCAGTGCCCGGAGACGTTCGGTGTGAACCATCAGCGCAAGGATGCCGCAAAAAAAGAAAATCAATATCAAAGACTCAATCCGAGACAGATTTGTATCTGAAAAAACCAGCCACAGGGCCAATGTCGCGGCCAGCATCAAAGGCAGATCGCGCCGCAGCGCGACTCGCCGGACGGTAATCGGACGTATGGCGGCGCATAACCCGGCCACAAGAGCCAGATTGGCGATATTGGAGCCATAGATGTTGCCCACGGCGATGTCACCGGAGCCTGACAAGGCCGCGGCTATGCTGGCGGCTATCTCAGGCGCTGAGGTGCCCATGGCCACAATCGTCAGACCGATAATCAGCGGCGTCATTCCCAGCCGTTCGGCCAAAGCAACGGCGCCGTCCACCAGCCAGTCCGCCCCCTTGACGAGGACGGCGATGCCGACCGGCAGCAGCACGATGGCCCAAAACAGCGACATTGTCAAAACTCCCGATTAAAAAAAACTCCGACCGTTC
>DSDR01000263.1 GCA_011048645.1 Phycisphaerales bacterium | reverse complement strand
GAACGGTTACCTGATTTCTAATGCCGGTCAATCAAAAAGCATGTCATAAAAACCGCATCCGGTAGCGTGTCCGCGCACGTCGGGCGGGGATTCGAGAGGGTACTTGGCAGTGTATCAGATGCTCTGTCGTTTTGCTTTTTGGATTTCCAGAAAGAGTTTGCCGCGGCTGAAGATGCGTATGTCGCCGGTCGATTCGGAGATGGCCACGGAAATCGCCTTGGTCAGGGCGGTAATGCCCGCCGCGCAGCGGTGCCGGGCGCCCAGCCCCTGCGGCAGTTCCGAGGTCTCTACCGAGGGGGAAAGATGGCGTCCTGCGGCCAGAATGACGCCGTCGTCGCGAATAATAAACGCCCCGTCCAGCGCGGAAAATTCCCGAATCGTTTCCTTCATCGCCGGATCGAGAATGTTGCGTTCGGCTTCCGGCACGCCGGCAAACGGATTGATGATCATCTGGCTGGACATGCCCAGCACCTTTTCGTGGTCGCCCAGGACGAACACCGTGCCGATGGGTTTGCCTTCTTTGCCTTCCTGGGCCAGTTCCAGCGCAAGCGTCAGCAGCCGCTCAAAAACCGCCGGCTGAACGATCTGATCGGCGATATCCAGATTCCCGAACGAGAACATTTCAATTTCACGATCCAGATCAACCACCGCCAGGTTGTCAAAAATACCGTACTTCGGCGAGCCGGACAAAAAGACCAGCAATTGATTGCGCTGAATCAATCCCTGCGAAAGGGCGATCATCGCGGCGACTTTCATCTGGCTGTGGCGGTTCAGTTTCAAGTCGGGAAGTTGCAACACTTTCATCTGACCGCTTTGAAGCACACTTAAATCATCCCGCGTCTCTTTGCCGCGCACGGCCAGGATGCATCGCGGGTCTTGACACAGTGTTTTGAGATTGTCGCGCGATTTGACAACGTCGATATACACCACCAGCGCATGCGCACCGATTTCTTCGGCGATTTGGCGTGCATGGCAAATCATCGCCGCGTTGATGTGTTCCATCGCAATGCTTTTTGCCGTATTGGCCGACGATGAATGGTCTTTGACGCTGGATTCGTCGCCGCTCATATCAACGCCTACCGTGTTACTCGGTTGTGACAATGTTCGTGACCGACACGACGGTGACCAGCGCCTTCGGATCGCTGATGACGTTGCCGCGGATCCCGATTGAACTGCCGACGAGCTGCTCCAGACGACCTGCGATTTCCGGCCCGGCCGGCGCCATATAGCACACAATCCGCCCGCTGCCGTCGGTCAGCAGATAACGCCGCTGGCCGGTTCGGCCCGTATAAACAAATGACGGCCGAACCGTGCCGGTAAACAGCGGCACTTCCGCCGGATCGGGAATACGTTGCAATTGCGCCTGATGCGCCCTTTCGATTTGCGCTTTAATCTGCTCAAGCCGCTGATCCTGTTCTTTGAGCGTCTGCGAGACGCCGATAGCCAGCTCGAAACGCTCAATGCGTTCCAGAAGAAGTTTGGCGTACACGTCGGCTTTGCCCGCCTGCGGATCGTCGAGAAGGGCGGTCAATTGATTTTTGTATTCGCTGTAATCCTGCTCGGTAATCGGCTTTTTCAGTTCGGCGTTGATTTTCTCTGATAGATCATAGCACTGCTGCAAATAGAGGGTTTCTTTTGAAGGCTCAGCGGTCGCAGGTTGTTCAGGCTTTGCCTCTTCGGACGACTCTTGCGATTCAGCGGTTTCCTCGCCCTGGTCTTCTTGTTCGTCTTCTTTGTCCGGCGGGGTCGGTTTGGCCGCCGGCGTCGGCGGTGTGGTTTCGTCCACGCCGAGCCGTTCCTCAAGCGTCAGCGGTTTTTGCTCAGCCGGTTCGGGTTTTTCCGCCTCCGGTTCAGGCTTCGGTTCGTACGGCCCGACATAACGCAAAAACTCGCTGTTGACCCACAGATAGCCGCCGGACGGCACTTTGATTTTGTAATAATCGCCGGTGTCGGGCTGCGCGGGATCGAATAACTCGACAACCTCGCCGTCGTTCAGACGAACCTGAATGCTGAACGAACGTATCGGTTCGATGTAATCCGAGCCGGCCCAGACCCGAACGGTTTCGCCGCCGACCGTTGTGACGGTTCCGACGGCGGGATTCTGCGGATTAAGTTTGAGATAGTTTTTATGTATCCAGGAGTAATGTTCCGGCAGCGGCAGAATTTTGGCCCAGCCGCCGATCTCTTCGACCACGGTCACCCTGTCGCCGCGATTGATTTTGCCGCAGTGGTAATATCCCGGCCCGCGACCGGAGCGCACAAAGACATCGTTGGCGGTCGCCTCGGCCACGAATGGAAACTCGGCCTCGGTGGGCTTGCCCGCAACCTGCGGGGTTTCGGCCACGGCAAGCGAGACGAATGCCGATGACGCCAGCGTAATCCAGCCTATCATAATCAAACGTGTTAACATCGTACTTCTCCGTAACTCAGAAGGTACTCCATTCCTTTTATAGATATACCTTTTCCGCAATACTTGCAATCTGTAACTGTACCATCTGCCTGTCATTTTGTCAACTTTAATTCAACACCCGTTACGCCTCTTGCAGCCGGCGGATTTCCTGCATACAAAGCCTTTTTTGACCGGGGTCGGTGAGCCGATCTTTGGCGCGCTGAAGAAACTCCATCGCTTTGGACGTCTCATTAAGGTATCGGCCATACAGCAGTCCGAGCATTAAATAGACTTGTTCGGCATATTCATAATTACCGTATGCCTTCAAAAAGAGTTCGTAGGCTTTTGCCGACAGACGCCATTGCCCATCTGCCATAAGCTGGTTGGATATATCCAGTTGCGTCTGACGCGGCAAGATGTGGTCGGGGTCTCGATTCAGCAATTCTTCGTATAAATGAATGGCTTCACTGGTATTATGCACATTCATCGCCTCGGTGATGCGAGAGCGCAGGTCGCGAATCGGGTCGTTGGTTAAATCCGGTTCTTCGTGGTCTTTATGGTCTTCAACTTTTGCGGCGACAGGTTTTCGCCCCCGCGCGTGTGCCCACGGATCGTAGGCGTCCTCCACCACGTCCCGAAATGTCCGACGACGGTTCCACTGGCGCAGCATCCCCCACAAATCGCTGTAATGGCTGTCAAGCAGCTTGACCATCAGCAGCAACAAGATAACCGCAATGCCAAATGCATATCCGGCCAAATGGGCATCAAATGCGATATTGGCCGTGGAAATGTGTTTTTGTAAAATGTTGTCAAAAAATATCAGTTTCAGAGCGATCAGGTACATCGCCTTGATTTCAAACGTGCCGATAAAGAAAAACATATACAGCACGGTAATAAAGGTGTGGGGAAACAAAACCAGATAGGCCCCCGTTACCGCCGCCACGGCGCCGCTGGCGCCCAACACCGGATTGTCATGCAACAGGGCGTGTCCCAGCCCTGAGAATACGGCGCCGCCCAGATAAAAACACAAATACCCGACATTGCCCAGCCGGTCATTGACATTATTGCCGAACATATAAAGAAAATACATATTACCGAGAATATGCATCAGGCTGCCGTGCAGAAAGGCATAGGACACGAACTGCCAAATATACGGATGTTCCGGTGTGAGCATAAACTGCTGGGCCCACGGGCGCAGCGGCTCGACAAACGGACCGACGCGATGCGGGCCGTAGCTCAGCATAAAGAGGATGATATTGGCGGCAATCAGTATATAATTGGCATACGGCGTCCGTCGAGGACTGATGCTTGTGCGTATCGGGAGCAGCATAACGGTTTAGTTGTCCTTAACTGGTTATTTTCCAACTCTTATTCTCAGTACAAGATAACGCCCATTGTACTGGCTGGACCCCGCGACGACAAGCAAGAAACTCGGACGTGAGCCAGGAGATATCGAGAGGTGTTTCAGAAAAAAAGACGAGGCAGTCGATCGCCCCCCAGAGCGGTCCACTGCCTCGCGGTGCATCCGTGCAAGGAAAAGACAGGAGAGGAGATTGGCACAAATGAGCTTAACAAGAGCGTTTTTCCGTTTTCCCTATGTGTATATTGTAATAAATGCGATGCAAAATGCCAAAAACCGACAGGTTTATCTTTTCCAGGGTAATTTTTTGCTTATAATGCCCGTTTTGTGCGATTGAAAACCAGATTGGAGATATGATGGAACCAGTTACCATGAAAGCTCGTGTTCAGGCGGTTCGTCGGCGACTCAAGCGTGAAAAACTGGACGCCCTGATCGTCACCGGCGTCGAGAATGTGCGTTATCTAACCGGATTTCGCGGCCATGACAGTTGGGCGCTGATCCTGCCGCGGTCGGTTGTCTTGATGACCGACAGCCGTTATACTGAACAGGCCCTCGACGAATGCATTGGATGCAAAGTCGTCCAGCGCAAAGGTTCCCTGGCCAAAGAGGCCGCCCGCCTGCTGGATGCCCAAAAGGGCGTTTCGGTTGTCGGCGTGGAAAACGGCTGTACGGTGGCGATGCTGACAGCGATTCGCAAGGCGGCGTCCGTTAAGGTCAAGCCGACCGCCCATTTTGTGGAATCCGTTCGGCAGATCAAGTCCAATGCGGAGATTCGCCTGATCAAAAAGGCCTCTAAAATCGCTTTTGATGCAATGGATTGGGCGCTGTCTCATCTGAAGCCCGGCATCACCGAGCGGGAGCTGGCGGCCTTGTATGTCTATCGACTCAGTGCCTATGGGGCGTCGCCGGGGTTCGAGACGATTGTATGTTTTGGGCCGAACGGCTCGCGCAATCACCACCAGCCCGGCGGCCGAAAGCTGCGGAAAACGGATGTGGTTTTGCTGGATTTCGGCGCCAACTACGAAGGATACATCAGCGATACGACCCGCTGCCTGGCGTTCGGCAAGCCGAGCGATCAGTTTTGCCGGGTCTATCAGGCCGTGGCAAACGCTCAAAAAGCGGCAATTGACGCGATCGCGCCGGGCGTAAAGGCATGCGACGTGGATGCCGCCGCTCGTGCCGTGATTGAACAGGCCGACCTGCCGGTCTATGAGCACGGGACCGGACACGGCGTAGGCTTGCAGGTTCACGAATTACCGTTTTTGGCGGCCTCGGACAAAAAAACGACGCTTCAGGTCGGCCAGGTCATCACGATTGAGCCGGGGATTTATCTGCCCGGACGGTTCGGCGTACGGCTTGAAGACGATGTACTCGTTACCGAAAAAGGCCCTAAAATCCTGTCCCGCGACAAACGTTTTAATGTGGAGCCGGATGCTGTACCCGTGCGGTAACCGTTTTTTCCTGGGGAATCAAGAGTGCGTTCTGTTGCGTTTGCGTCGGATCACCACGCCGCCCAAGCCAAGTAGAAGTAGCGTTGCCGGTTCGGGGATGATTTGGATATTTTGCCAAACGGGGCCGTAGTCGAAATCGTTGATGAACCGAATGTTGAAAGACGTGCCGTCTTTCCAGTTGCCCTGAATGCCGACCAAAGGGTCGTCATTGATCCACGACCAGCCGTCCTGCGCATAAATGAACACATTTGCTTCATCGGACACGGGATATCGCATCGTTTTAATGTAATTGATGCTTCCACCCATCAGAACAGCCGTTGCGTTTTGACCCACTCGAATATATGGTTCATCCGGTTAATGCGTAGATGGTCTTGTGGAGGTGGAGGATTCTGAGGTTGAGGTAGTCCTCGTCTCTGAAGCCACAGGCGGCTCGCTGGAGCAGGCCGATTTTGCGGTTTGTCACCTCCAGTTTACCGGTGCTGATGGGGTGTTTGTACCAGTTCAGAACAAAAGGCTTCCAGGTCAGCAGTTTCCGGGCGGCATTGACCAGTATCTTGATCTTGCTGGCCCGGGCTTCTTCGATCCATGCGTTTAGTTCCCGCTCGGCCCGCTGTTGATCGCCGCAGTCAAACAACAGCCGCAACCGTTCTTTCATATAGTACGCTGTCGCCAACGACCGCTTTCCAAATCCATCGCGATTGTGATGAACTTGCGTTTGCGGCCCAGGTACTTTTCGTCCAGTGCCAGATAGCGAACGGTTGACAGCGAGACCGATTGGTCCGGCAGACCGGACAAATCAGGGCGTTCGGGTGCAGAACCCCGGAAAAGACCGTCTTGCCGCCAAAAAATCGCTACAACAATGTTGCACGGAACGAATCCCGAATGTATGATACAAGATACTGTTGGACATCGCTTTAGACTCCAATAGGGGGTTTATATTTTTTCCCCCTATCATAAAGCGATGTCTTTTTTTGGCAACCCATCTATCCATTTACCGGAAGAACCCTTTTTATTCTGACAGAATCAAGCCTATTCTGACAGTTTATTCTGACATAATGAACTGATAAAATTCTAAGTAGAAATAAGGGAATAAAAAAATGCCCAGGACTGGAGTCGAACCAGCACGGGGTATTAACCCCATCAGGCCCTCAACCTGACGCGTCTGCCTATTCCGCCACCTGGGCAATGAGCGTATTACTATACCGAATTCGTTTTGAAAGGCAAGAGGTATTTTGCATAATCGCGATTGTGGCGATTGTGTTTGACGTTGGCGTCGGCGTGTGTTAGACTTTTTGTTCCACTTTACGACAATCGAACTCTTTTTTAGATCGGACTATGAAACAGACACGACTGCATCAACGCCATACGGCATTGGGGGCGCGGATGGCGGATTTCGCGGGTTGGGAGATGCCGATTCAGTACGCCGGAGGTATTGTGGCCGAGCATTTGGCAACCCGAAAGAACGCCGGGCTTTTTGACGTCTCGCATATGGGGCGGTTTCGTATCCGGGGCAAAAAGGCGGCAGATTTCCTCCAGCTGTTTTTGACCAACAATGTTTTGAACTTGTCGCCGGGCGACAGCCAATATACGATCATGGCCAACCCTCAAGGCGGGGCCATCGACGACGCCTATCTGTACCAGCTTGATACGGCTGATTATCTGCTGGTGGTCAATGCTTCGAACGCCCAAAAGGATTTTGATTATCTCCGTTCGCACGTCCCGGCGTTCGAGGGGGTTTTGCTGGAGGATATCAGCGAATCGCTTGCGATGATTGCCCTGCAGGGGCCTCAGAGCGAGATGATCTTGCACAAGCTGATTGAGGGCGGCGCCCTGCCGCCGAAACAGCGTAACGCGATGAGTCGGGTAACCGTCTGCGGCGCCCAGGCAACGGTCGCCCGTACCGGCTATACGGGCGAGCCGATTTGTTTTGAGGTGTTTATCGCCGCCGAAGCGGTTGGGTCGCTGTGGGATGCGCTGCTGGAAGGTGGTGCCGAGCCGGTCGGGCTGGGAGCGAGGGACACGCTGCGGCTGGAGGCGGGGCTGCCGCTGTACGGCCATGAGTTCGGCGTCGGGCCGGACGGGGCGGAGATCGGCGTGCTGGCTTGTCCGATCGCGCGGTACGCGATCAGTTTCGACCAAAGCAAGGGCGAGTATGTCGGCAAAGCAGCCCTGCTG
>DSDR01000093.1 GCA_011048645.1 Phycisphaerales bacterium | reverse complement strand
GACCAAACGGACATTCGTCAACTTGTCCTGCGCGACGGCGACGTTTATGCCGAATCCATACGCACGCATGAGACGCTCAAGCTGGCGCACGTTCGGTTGAACTGTGAACAGATTCTCTACGACCGGCAAAATGACCGATTGGTCGCCGCCGGGCCGGGACAGATTGAGGTGGACAACAGCACGGCCGAACCGACCGATTCAGCCGACGGCATTGACCTGCGCGGGCCGAGTTTTGCGAGGATTGAAGGCTTCGACCGCATCGAATGGATCGCCGCCGAGCGGCGGATCACGGCCGAAGGCAAAGCCGATGTGCTGGAGGCGGCCTATATCCCGCTGATCGACGGCGCGCCGTCCCGGATGATTCGCGCGGCCGGCGGACGGGTGGAGATGGACTTTGCAGACGAGACCGACGGACGAAACCGGCTTGTCCGACTGACCGCCCGGGATCGCGTCTTTTTTGAAGAACGGGGCAAGCATTTGCTTGAAGGGCACACGCTCATCTATGACGTCGAGGCTGACGGATGGCTGTCCATCACGGGCACTGAAAATCGCCCCTGTATGGTCAACGGCGCCCGTGTGCCGTATATTCATTACAACTTGAACACCGGTCAGCTTGAAACCCAATTGTCCACAATACCCGGTGCGGTGTCCGTGCCATAGCGATTGCGGTATGCCGCTGCCGCCTAATATTTTGACGTCGCGATACCTTCACGATGGGGGGTCAGGCCGGCATAATAAATCGACTCACGACGGCGAAAAAGATCACTAACCCTGTGATATCGACGACGGTTGTCAAGGCCGGGCTGGCAACAATGGCCGGATCGAGCTTAAAAAACACGGCAATCAGCGGCAGCAAGGCCCCGATGAGTGTGGAGGTTAAGACCTGCAGGGCCAGCGCCACGGCGACCGCCAGTCCCAGCATCGCCAGCGTGGTTCCCGGCGGCATCGCGTCGCTCTCGGCAAAAACGATCAATCGGATGTAAGCAAGCAATCCCATCACACAGGCCATCATGGCCGATACCTGCATCTCTTTGAACAGGACGCGAAGGATGTCGCGAAGAGATATTTCTTTCAGCGCCAGCGCGCGAATCACCAGGGTGGCTGATTGGCTTCCGGTATTGCCGCCGGTATCGGCGATCATCGGCAAAAATGTTGCCAGGACGGCAAACTGAAGCAGCACTTCTTCGTAGCGTTGAATGACCAGGCCGGCCAGCATACTGATAATACCCAGGCCGACAATCCAGCCGGAGCGGTTGCGAAAATGCCGGAACACCGAGATTTTCAGATACGGCGTGATTTCGTGTTCACCCGAAATTGCCATGAGTTTTTCGATGTCTTCGGTCTGTTCCTGGCGGATAATGTCAATCGCATCATCGTGTGTGACGATACCGACTATGACATCGTTGTCGTCGGTGACGGGGATGGCAATCAGGTCGTATTTTTCAATCTTGCCGGCGACGCTTTCCTGGTCGTCGTTGACGTTGGCCTTGATGACGTCGGTGTGCATCAAATCTCTGATCCGACGACCGGGTTTGGAGACGATAATATCTTTGAGCGAGACAAAGCCGATGAGCCGACGGTTTTCGTCCACCACATAAACGTAATAAATCGTCTCTTTTTCGGGCGCCTGGATTCGAAGCTGTTCGATGGCCTGTTCGACGGTCATATCAGGTCGAAGCACAGCGTAATCGGTACTCATCACCGACCCGGCGGTTTCCTCTTCGTATTGGGCCAGTTTGCGGATGTCTTCGCGTTCGGCCTTGGCGACCAGCGGCAGCAGTTCATCGCGCACTTTTTCGTCAAGCTCCCGAATCAAGTCAGCGCGGTCATCGGCGGGCATCTCTTCCAGCAATCGAGCCATCTGACGGCGATTTTGGCCGGTGGCCAGTTCAACCTGTAAATCCAGTTCGAAATGGGAAAAAATATGGGCGCGTAGGGGTGTGTCCAGCATATGAAGGATGCGCCAAATTTCGGGGTGTTCCAGGCCGCCGAGCAACTCGGCCACGGTTTCCGGGTGGGTCTCAGCGCAGAATTCACGAATGGCCGCCATATCATTGGCTGCGATCAGTTCCCGCAATTCAGGAATGAGTAATGGGTTTTTCATCGGTCTGCCCTTTCGATTGTCGTTACCCGTTCGACCCCAAGGCAAACCTGAAAAACCGTCGGAAGCTACAGAGGTTTGCCTTGGTGTACGTCGCTGCGTCGAGGCCCAGGGTCGTCGCTGCCGTCGGCCGGATCAATGGAGGCAACCGACAGCGGGGCCGTCGCCGGATTGTTCAGATTGTTTTGTTGTCGTTTCATACCCCTCACTGTAACAAACCGGTGAACATTCGGCAAAAAAAATCGTCGGCCATACGCTGTTTTTTTGAATTTTTTTGAATTTCCTATATAATCCGTCTATGCTTTGGTAAAAATCAGATATGAAATTAAAAGGATATATCTTATGTGTTTTCGGATATTTGGCGTGATTTTATGTGCGGCGGCGCTGTGCGGGATGTACGGCTGCGGTAAAAAGCAGGGGCGGTTTTCCGAGGAGCAGATGCGGTCGATTCCCCTGGCCAACCGGTACGATCTGCCGACGGCCAGCGGGGCCATGACGATGAGCCTCTACACCGAGACGATCACGTCTGATGAGATTTTGCAGGCGGTCGAAGAGCCGCTCAGGCCGGCCGCGGCCCGGATGGAACGACAGGCGTTTGTCCGTCAGGCTCTGCCGCTGCTGCGGCAGACCATCCGCAGCAAAGCGGCCGATATTTTGCTTTACGAACAGGCGCGAAAACAAGCCCCGTCCAATATTGATGATGTATTGGACAAGGCGATCGATCAGGAGATTAACCGTTTTGTCGCCAGCTACGGCAACAATTATGCACTGGCCGAAGCCAGCATACGTCGGATGGGGATGGATTGGCGGACGTTTCGGGACTATCAAAAAAAGCTGATATTGACGCATTCGTATCTGTCGAAAAAATTAAATGACGATGTCCGGTTTACACACCGTCGAATGTTGGAGCATTATGAAGCAGTCAAGGCCGAACAATTCTGCCGCAGCGGGACGCTGGAGTTTCATGCCATTGATATTGTGCCCGAACAGCTTGCCGCCGATCAGATCGACGACGGACAAACAGCCGACGAGGCTGCGCGGGAACTGGCAAAGGCTCTGACTGCGCGGGCGCGGGCCGGCGAGGATTTTGCGGAATTGGCGCGAACGTATTCACACGGCCCGCTGGCAAAAGCGGGGGGGCGGTGGCTGCCGGTCACCATCGGCGCCGACGCCTTGCCGGCGCCTTACGACGTACTGGAAAAAACGGCCCTGACAATGGAACCGGGCGACGTGTCGGCGCCGGTGGTCAACGATGGACATATTTTTATCGTGCGGCTGGATCGCAAAGAACTTGGCGGATGCAAGCCGTTCACCGAAGTCCAGCCGCTGATCGAACAGCAGCTCAAGTTTCAGCATCGGCAGCAGCAATACGATACTTACATCAATGAATTGATGAAGCAGGTGGATCGGGTGGAGTTGGAGCAGTTTGCCGTGTTTTGCGCTGAGACCGCCTATGATCGGTGGAGTCGTGGGGAGTAAGAATGACTTCGATTGCTCACGGGATTGACTTGGTGGAATTCGGCCGTATTGAGCAGATGCTCCAACGGCACGGGGAGCGTTTTTTGGATCGCGTCTTTACGGTTCGGGAACAGGCCGATGCCGCCGCGGTTAAAAATCGCATTGAAAAACTGGCCGGGCGTTTTGCGGCCAAAGAGGCGGTGATGAAACTGGTCGGTACCGGCTGGCGGGACGGGATCGCCTGGACCGATATCGAAGTGGTCAATAATCCTCTGGGTCAGCCGGTCGTGACGATTCGCGGCCGGGTCAGCGAATTGGCCGAGTCGATGCGGCTGGGCCCCATCACTCTGAGCATTACCCATACCGCCAATGTTGCCATGGCCTCAGCAGTGGCGTTGTGTGCCCCTGAGAAACAAGAGGCATAATATTTCTCTGGACGAGTCAGCGTCGGCCGTTCGGAGCGGTCTCCTGCTCGGCCAGTTTCAGGCCTTCCAACGGATCGCCGGCGACGGGCCAGCCGTCTTCCGTCCAGGTCATCGGGCGGATATGGAGCCTCGGCATCCCCCGATTTTCGGCGTCATAGGCGTGATGCACCAGATAATAAGCGCCGTTGTCATTCAGGACGGAATTGTGGCCGGGGCCTTTCCACCGCGGGCCGCCTTCCACAACCAGTGTGCCGCCGCCCCGGAGCATTGAGACGCCCTCGGCGTCAATATACGGGCCAGCGACCTCTTTGGAACGACCGACCATAATCTTGTAGGTACTTTCGGCCCTGCGGCAGCAGTAATCAAACGATACAAACAAGTAATAATATCCGTCGCGATAGATTAAATACGGCGCTTCGATGGGGTTGTGCTGGACCGAAGGACGCCGAGCCAGGGTGATGATGTCCGGATCATCGCTGAGCGGTTGGCCGGTTTCCGGATTCAGTTGCACCAGCATAATTCCGCCCCAGAATGAACCGAATGTCATCCAAAAACCGCCCTCGGTATCCGTTATCAGCGCCGGATCAATAGCGTTAAAATCCATCCCCTCCCGGGATTCGATGACCTTGCCCTCATCTTTCCAGTGATAATTCGGATCTTGTGGATCCAGCGTTGCATTGCTGGCCAGTCCGATCAGCGAATGCTGACTGCCGAAGCTGGAGGCGGAGTAATACAGCAGGTATCGTCCGTCTGAATAATGGACGCCCGGCGCCCAAAAACCCCGGCATCGGGGGATTTCCTCGCGCACCCAATCGGGTACCGACGCAAAGGGTGACGGTACCCGCTGCCAGGTTCGCAAGTCATCGGAGCGAATGGCCTGAATCACGTCGCCGCGACGGCCGGTCGAGAAAATATAATAGAACTTATCTTGTTTAATGATTTCCGGGTCGTGAATGTCGATGGCCAGTGCAAAGCTTGCCGCGACAAGCCAGAGCGTACCGGCGGCACGGATCAGCATGTCAGGAAAAACGGGTGTGAATCCTACAGAGGATTTAGGTTGTGCTGTTGCCATTTTATGGTGTCTCCAAAATGTGTTGTGCCAATCGATGATGGCAGTCGATATTAACGGCTCAAATCACTGTGATTATTATAGATTTCATATCAGGCGGGTCAATATTTCTTTGTCAATTATGTCGCCGCGGGGTACACTAACACACTTTGTGAACTCGTTAGCCCGCATCGATAATCCGGATGGAAAAACCGAATCGTCAACCCGAATCCATAGAGATCGCGGCAGATATTGCGACGACAAGCCGGCCGCGACGGCTTGATCTTCGTCTGCGCACCCTCAACGGCACATTGTGGCGGCTGACGTGGCCGGCGGTCGTGGAAAATCTATTGTTCACGATGGTGCTTATCTCGGATACGCTGATTACCGGCTGGCTGCGGGACGAGCGGATGCTGGCAGCCACTGCCTTGGCCGGGCTGCTGATGTTCTTTATGAATGCGCCGTTTATTGCCTTTGGCGCGGCGGCCAATTCGATTGTATCGCGCTGCTGGGGCGAGTACGATTTCCGAACGGCACGGCGCTGTGCCGGCATTGCGATAGGGCTGTCGCTTGGGCTGGCAATTCTGATGTATTTTGTCGCCTATCCATTTACCGACGCGGTGGTTCGCCTGTTGGGCGCCGCCGACGACGTCGCTCCTATCAGCGGGCGCTATCTACGGATTTTGCTCTTGTCCGGTTTTTGCGGCTACCCGATGATGGTGGCCAACGCCATCATTCGCGGCACCGGCAATACCCACACCCCGATGCTGATTACCGGTTTGATGAACGGCGTCAATGTGCTGGCCAGTATTGTGCTTGCGTTTGGCTGGCTGGGGCTGCCGGCGATGGGGGTTTATGGCGTCGCCTGGGGGACAGTGATTGCCCGGTCGGTGGGGTTTGCCTGTTCGGGGGGATACTTTGTGCATCGTCGCGGCGTCGGCGTTCGGCTTGGGGATATCGTGGGTTTTGAACGCCGGATGCTGGCTCGAATGTGGCGACTGGCCTGGCCGATCCTGACTGAGCGCCTGGGCAATTCGTTTGTTTATTTGACTTTTATGCGACTGGTGGCCGGCCTGGGCACAACCGTTCTGGCGGCCCATCAAATCACGCTGCAGGTAGAATCGTTGGCGTTTATGCCCGCCTGGGCAATGGGAATTGCCACCACGACGCTTGTCGGGCAGGCCGTCGGCGCCCGTCTGGAGCATATCGCCGAAAGCGCCGTCAGGCGAATGATGCTGATGTCCGGCGTGCTGATGGGTGTACTGGGATTGATCTTTATTGTTTTCGGTCCGTTGATTGTGCGGCTTTTCGGAGCGACTGAGGAGGTGATCGCACAGGCCGGCGTGGCGATTCGTATCTCTGCGGCGGAACTGCTGTTTATGTCGTGGACGTTTATCATCATGGGGGCGCTGCGCGGCGCCGGAGATACACGCTCGCCGTTGTTTGTCAGTATTGCCAGCACACTTGTATTTCGACTGGGCGGGACGATGCTGTTGGCGCACGTTTGGGGGCTGGGGCTGCCCGGCGTCTGGATCGCAACGGCGGCGGATTGGGCGATGCGATCGCTTGGATTGGGGCTGTTCTTTGCCCGCGGGGCCTGGAAACACCTGCATGAGTTGGAGAAACTGCGCTTCGGATAGTCCGGAGTACCGTCAAATTGTTTTTACTCAACAGCCGAGCCGCGCAAGCGGCCGGATAGCGGCACCCATGGCGTTACGTCCCATTGGGCGCCCTTGCGCCGCGGCGATATTGTCGTCCCGAAGCAGTGCTCACGCTGTCAAATGCGATGCTGAACAACGCCGCGTGGGCGTGGCTCACCCTGTGCGGCTATTCGGCAAGCGGATATCGGCAGGTATGTAAAAGGAAACAATCCGGATTTACAATGTATAAGTCTGTATGTCTTTGATTGTTCGTTCAAGAATCCCAAAAAAGTTTTGCCTGCCTGGGGAAATTGTGTTATAGTAACCGTTCTTTTATGTCTAACAATGCCGGTTTTGTATAGACCCAAAGCCGGCGTCTGGTAATCTATGTTTAATCTAAACGGAGTTGCATATGACGATGAAGCGCGAAATGGTCACAATTGACGGTAATACGGCTGTTGCCCACGTGGCGCACGCCACCAACGAAGTGATTGCGATCTATCCGATTACCCCCAGTTCGCCGATGGGGGAGATTTCGGATGCCAAAACGGCGGCCGGTCAGCCGAATATCTGGGGCACGATCCCGTCGGTTACGGAGATGCAGTCCGAAGGCGGAGCGGCCGGGGCCGTTCACGGCGCCTTGGCGGCCGGAGCGCTGACCACGACGTTTACCGCCTCGCAAGGTCTTCTTTTGATGATTCCCAATATGTATAAGAT
>DSDR01000173.1 GCA_011048645.1 Phycisphaerales bacterium | reverse complement strand
CCGATGATCCTCATTGAAGCTGTTGATCTGACACAAAACAGGGGTAGCCGAGCGAAGATTCAACTGAAGCAACTCGACGGGGATCAATAGTTCCACCGTATGGTCATAGGGAATGGGTACCGGACCATCAAATTTGTCGTTGGTGTGGACTCTCACCGACTCCGGCAGCGTCCATACTTCGCCGCTTTGAAGGTCAATCGCGACGGCGTCACCGAATCCCTCGGCCCATACCTGTGCCTGAATCAGCAAATCAGGGCCGGGAAACATCGGATAGACATCAAAATAAATCTCGAAGAAAGAATCGACGGCAAACTCCGGAAAAACCGCCCCGCGATGGATTTCCAGTCGTCCCACGGCCCCCGGCATAAAGGGATTTTCGGCAAAGAAAGAGACTTCGCGAATATCGGCATAGGCCGCCGTCGGGGCATCGGGGGGCAACTGACCTTCTATCAGCACATCATCAAAGTCATCCAGCGTCGCACCGCGCAGGTTCGTGCTGAAGCTGAGAAAAAACGGCGAAAATCGCCATCCTCTGAAAGCGGGCAACCGCGGCAGCCTGAAGGCTGTGCCGCGTTTTTTGGCTTCGGGGAAGATTTCTTTGATGTCATTGGGATCGATCAGGGTCCCCCCTTCGTCGGTGGGGTACATCACGTCATTGGGGTCGTCGCGGTGCTCGGTTACCGTTAAAACATGGATCAATTCGTGAACAATCGTACTGCCGACGGAATTGGCGTCAGCCGATTCGACCACCACGACCGGCTTGCGATGCACGGCCCAGCCAATCGTGTTCGGCTCTTCGACCCAGCAGTCGTCGGCCAGGGTGATTTTCAGTCCTGTACCGTCCCACTTGCCGTCCTCGTCCTGAAACGTGTTTTTGATCTCCCTTTGGCCGTCCCGAAGCGCCTGGTCTCCTTCTTTTTCAGTCAGCTCGCCGTCTTTATCCCCGATTTCGACATTTTGGTTGGTTTTTTTCACGACCAGGCGGATGTTGGCCTGTTTGAATATCTCATTGGCCACTTTGATGGCATCGTCCAGCTTGCTCGCATCGCTGTCGTCAACCACATTGACTATGACCGGCAGGATCACCCATTCCTGGCCGTCCGATTCCTGGGCTGTTGCCGGCGCCAGAAAAACCGTCAACAAACCACTGAAAACCAAAGAAAGGACAATTCTTTTTAAGAAATGGACTTTTTGTGTACCCATCGTTTCTCCCTTTCAAAATCTGAAATACCTCTTTTTTTGTTTTCCGTTCACCCCCCGCTGATTGTCAGTGTTTAGCTCATGATCATACCCTTTCAACTGTGTGGGTATTCACAAAATAGGACTTTTGTAGTCTTACTTTTATTTCAAAAAAACCTCCCCTCCCTATTCCAATTCAAGACAAGTTTATTCACACTAAACTAATAGGAATACTAAACTAAGTCGTGTTTTATGTCAACAAAAAAAAATTTCAATTGTGATAGAAAAAATATAAGTTTTTTAGAGACAAACGCTTATCGATTAAAAATATAACAAAACAAACTGAAATCATTCGTCTAAGCAATTGACTTTCTACAATCAGTCTCTAATATACGGGCATGGTGGGAAAAATACTGACATTGCTGGCCCTGCCGGGATTGCCGCGATTTTGGCAGGTTGCCGTGTACGGTCTGGCGGGGATCGCCGCAGGGATGGGCGTCGTCGTGGTGCGCATCTCGAATGCAGTTTCCTACTTGTCCGACAGCCCTGAAACATGCATCAACTGCCACGTGATGACTGACGCATATGCATCGTGGCAGCGCGGCAGCCACGGCCGGGAGACCACCTGCAACGACTGCCACGTCCCGCACGACAATATTCTGGCCAAGACCGCTTTTAAGGCGATGGACGGGGCACGGCATTCGTATGTCTTTACCATGCGCAAAGAGCCGCAGGTATTGACGCTGTCCAAAGGCGCCGTTCCGGTGGTTCAAAACAATTGCGTCCGCTGCCATGCGAACCAATTTCAAATGATCCGACTGTTCGACACCCAGCAGCGGACCTGCTGGAGCTGTCATCAGAACATTCACGGCGATATTCACAGCCTTTCCGCTTCGCCGCGGCCGTTGCGCCCGGCACTGCCAAAGGCCGGTATCGACATCAGGAAATCCGGAGATTAGCACAATGAAGAAGATTCATAAAACCAAATTCGCAGACCATCGGCAGCCTCCCCTTCGTATTCCCTTGTGGCTTGGTATTGGACTGGCGGGTCTGCTGGCCGTTGCGATTATTCTGCTGGGACTGCTGTCGGTCTCCATTATGGAGCGACGATGGGAAGCGCAGCGTCCGGCGATGATTGTGCAGCCGGTAGATGCCTGGGAACCGGACAACACCAAGTGGGGGCAAAATTATCCCCACCAGTATGAAACCTATCTGCGGACCCGCACCGCCGACACACAAACGCTGTTCGGCGGCGCCGTGCAGCGCGACTATCTGGAAGACTATCCTGCGCAGGTGATTTTGTTTGCCGGTTATGGGTTCAGCAAAGAATATCTGCAGGCGCGCGGACATTATTATGCGCTGGAGGATGTGAAAAATACCGAGCGTCTTGCATATCCGTTTCAGGCGGCCACATGCTGGACGTGCAAGAGCGCCGATGTGCCGCGAACGATGAATGAAATGGGTACGGCGGCCTTTTATGCGGCCAATTTTCACGACTTGACCGACCGGATAACCCATCCGATCGGCTGCGTGGACTGCCACGACGCCGAGACGATGCAGTTGCGCATCAGCCGTCCGGCGCTGGTGGAGGCCTTTGCCGCACAAGGCAAAGATATCAGCAAGGCTACGCTTCAGGAGATGCGGTCGCTGGTCTGCGCTCAGTGCCATGTGGAGTATTATTTTGCCGAAGAACCGCGCAATTATTTGACGCTGCCGTGGAAAGAAGGGACGAGCGTTGAAGAGATGATTGCGTATTATGACGCTTTTGATTTTGCCGATTACGTGCACCCGATTTCCAAAACCCCCATCATCAAATCGCAGCATCCCGATTACGAGTTGTATCGTCACGGGATACACGCCTATCGCAATGTGGCCTGCGCCGATTGCCATATGCCCTATCGTTCCGAAGGCGGAATGAAGTTTACTGACCACCACGTGCAAAGCCCGCTGCTGAATATTGCCAATAGCTGCGCGGTGTGCCATCGCTGGAGCGAAGATGAGATTCGCACGCGCGTCGAGAGCATCCAAACGACCGTCTCCGACGCGATGGTCAAGGCCGAAGAGGCCCTGGTCAAGGCACATTTTGACATCGCCGCGGCCATGCAGGCCGGGGCCGACGCGGCGGCGCTGGCCCCGCTGCGGACACGGCTGCGACACGCACAATTTCGCTGGGATTATGTCTCCTCCAGCAATGGAATGGGGTTTCACGCTCCGCAGGAGTCGATGCGGATCCTCGGCGACGCGACCCGTCAGGCTCAGGAAGTCCGCATCGAGGCGGCCCGTTTGCTGGCCCGGCACGGGATCACCGACCCGCCCTCTTATCCGGACATTTCTACGCGGCAAAAAGCCTTTGAGGTGGCCGAGGCGTTTGTGAACAATGCCCCGATCGAACTGCTGAAATAAGAATAGCCGTCTTAAAAAGTGTCGGGGTGATCAGCGATAGACACACCCGCCGAAGGCGTCGTAAGCCACGGTCAGCGGAAAATCTGTAAATTCCAGTCGGCGAAGGGCCTCTGCGCCCAAATCGTCCCAGGCAACCAGCTCATTGGCGGTGATGTATTGACTGAGCAATGCCCCCCCGCCGCCGAGTGCGGCAAAGTGCACCGCCCCGTATTGAACGATGGCCTGCTGCACTTCAGGGCCGCGAATGCCTTTGCCGATCGTCGCTTTCAGCCCGCGAGCCAATAATGCAGGGGTAAAAGCGTCCATTCGCGAGGCCGTGGTCGGGCCGGCGGCCCCGATGACCCGTCCCGGCCGGGCCGGCGTCGGACCGACATAGTAAATGACCTGCCCTGTCAGGCCAAACGGCAGAGGCTGCCCTGCCTCAATCAGGGCGCAGAGCCGCCTATGGGCCTGGTCGCGAGCGGCATACACCGTGCCGGAAAGCAGCACCTCGTCGCCCGCTTTTAGGTCTCGCACCGTCTGGTCGGCCAGCGGCGTGTGAATGGTATATGGCTGTGTCATTGAATTCGTCCTGTGGATTTAACGTTGAGCCTATTGTAACCGCCCTGCAACTTCAGGGCAACCCAATTTGCCCTTATAAATCTATTTTTATATCCGACACATCTTGTTTTTTATTCAAATAGGCCTTTTTTACACTTGATAATTCGTATTTAATGGGCTATATTTCTTCTTTTTGTGTGAACCGGAAATGAACTCAAGGTAAGCGGAGGTTCAATATCGTGGCAAGTCTAAAGGATATTCGCAATATTGTTTTATTGGGGCACGGCAACAGCGGCAAGACTTCGCTGGCCGAGGCGATCCTGCACAAGACGGGGGTGACTAACCGGCTCGGCTCCATCGATGAGAAGAACACCGTCAGCGACTTTGACGAGGAAGAGAAAAGCCGCGGCAACTCCATACATTCGTCGCTGCTGTACGCCAATCACAACGGCAAGCTGATCAACTTGATTGATACGCCGGGGTATCCGGATTTTATCGGCGGCGCCTTGCCGGCAATTCCCGCGGCCGATACAGCGGTCATCGTGATTAACGCGGCCAACGGCATTGAGATGAACACCCGCAAGCTGTTTCAGGCCGCCACCGCCGCGGGCAAAGCCCGGATGATCGTCGTGAACCGCATTGACGCCGACAATATCGATTTGGCCGAACTGCTGGGGCAGATTCAGGAAACCTTTGGCACGCAGTGCCGCTGCGCCAATCTGCCGGCTGACGACAAAGCGTCGATCATTGACTGTATTGCCGGCGCCAGCGGCAGCTCGCCGGTTATGGATCCCGAGCAGGCTCATACGGAACTGATGGAAAGCGCCATTGAAGCCGATGAAGAACTGATGGAAAGCTATCTGGGCGGAGAAGAAATCAGCACGGAAAAACTCGGCGCAGTCATCGTCAAGGCGATGCAGGCCGGGACATTGATTCCCGTGCTGTTCACCGACGCCCGCCACGAAGTCGGCATAACCGAACTGCTGGATATGATCGCCAATTATGCTCCGTCTCCGGCTGAGGCGGCCCCGGCGGTGCTGAAAAACGGCGAGGAAACAACCGAGGTCAAACCCGACCCGGACGGTCCGCTGTGCGGATTGGTTTTTCGCGTCGGCTTCGATGCCCGGTCGAATATGAAACAAGCCTCGATCCGTCTGTTCAGCGGCAAGCTGACGTCCGCCACGCAATTGATGATCAACGACGCCCGCAAGCCGATTCGTCCCGGCCATCCGCTCAAGATGCAGGGCGCTGAGAGCAAAGAAGTGGAAACCGGCGAATGCGGAGATATCATCACGCTGTCCAAAATCGACGAGCTGCATCTGGGGGATTTGGTTCACGACGGCAATTTCAGCGGTAAATTTGAGATGCCGCCGCTGCCAAACCCAATGTTTTCGCTGGCAATGGAGCCGGCCTCGCGCGGCGATGAAAACAAAATCAGCGCAGCGCTGGATCGACTGACCGACGAAGATCCGTGTTTCAAGGTCACGCGCGACGCACAGACCAAAGAAATGGTCATCAACGGGTTGGGCGATTTGCATCTGCGTGTGATGCTGTCCAAGATGGAAAATCGCTACAAGGTCGCGGTCAACACCAAACCGCCGAAGATTCCGTACCGTGAGACCATTACCGCCAAAGCCGAAGGACACTACCGGCACAAAAAGCAGACCGGCGGCGCCGGGCAGTTCGGCGAAGTGTATCTGCGGGTCGAACCGGCTGAGCGCAATTCCGATCCGACACTGGAATTTTCGTGGGATATTTTCGGCGGCTCGATTCCGGGACAATACGAGCCGGCGATTCTCAAAGGCATCAACGATGTGATGGACAGCGGCTGTCTGGCAGGCTTTCCGATGCAGGATGTCAAGGTCTCCATTTATGACGGCAAGTATCACCCGGTGGATTCCAAAGAAGTGGCCTTCCGGGCGGCGGGCAAAGGCGCGTTTCTGGATGCGGTCTTAAAGGCCAGACCGGTCCTGCTGGAGCCGATTGTCAATATGGAAATTACCGTCCCGTCTGAGAATATGGGCGACATCACCGGCGATTTGTCCAGCCGACGCGGCCGTGTGACCGGTCAGGAAATGCTCACCGGCGGGATGATGGTCATCAAGGCCCAGGTGCCGCTGTCGGAGGTGGCCAACTACAACAGCCAACTCAAGAGCGTTACCGGCGGCCAGGGCAGCTATTCGATGGAACTGAGCCACTACGAACCGACGGCGCCAAACA
Organism: Phycisphaerales bacterium; assembly: GCA_011048645.1. Taxonomy (GTDB): domain Bacteria; phylum Planctomycetota; class Phycisphaerae; order Sedimentisphaerales; family Anaerohalosphaeraceae; genus T3Sed10-213. The sequence goes on along the minus strand of DSDR01000173.1, from coordinate 1,092 downwards.
TCCAGCAGCAAATCATCGATCAGTACAAGAAAGAAAAAGAAGAAGAAAGAGAATAATCCCTCCAACTCTAAGACGTACCTTTTCAAGCCCGGCCCATCGGTCGGGCTTTTTTATTTCGCCGACACGCTGGTGTTATTGACAACTTTTCTGGAAAGGTTGTAAGCTGACTACCCTCATAAGCGACGTCCTCCTATTGTCGATACCAGTCTTAACGACAAAAGATATTGCACTTGCCCTTTTGTTGACGCATCATCGCTTATGGCCTCACTGTTTTATAACTCTCCTTCTGTCTATTTCAGGCAAGTGCCATTATATCGGCTCGATGAATGAATCCAAGTAAATCAGATAATTCTGCTGGGATAAGGCCCATAGAGAAAACCACCCCCAGCCCGTACCCGGCCCGGCAAAAGTACAATTATTATTCGCGATGGACAGCCGAATTGACTATTGATGCACAATCTCATCATCAGCCCTGTAAAAAAGCGACATGATCGTTTCTCTTGATTGTTTTAATTGAGCCGAATCGGGATTTTCTTTTAACCTGATTTCATATTCCCCAAATGCCTCACGATACATTGTATCGAAATCAAAGGATTCGTCCCCAGACAAGTCTATGGTTGCAAGATACTTCCTTCTCCCTTCGTCTTCAAAATATAATTCCCATCTATTGGCATGTTCGCTGTCATCCTGAACCTTTTCGAGCTTATACGACAGATGGCTAAAACCGCAGGTAAATAACACACCTGCTCGGTCGGGGCCTAAATAGCCCCAAAGCGGGTTCAGTTTTCTCACCGAATCCGGCCACCATATACTGTTGATCTGAGTGGTTTCATCCTCCGACTCTGTATGGGAACAAATTAATGCCAAATCTCTGGCAACCGGCCCATAATAGCTTTGAGAACGCATTTTAATTTCCAAAAATAAAACACTGATAATGCCTGAAACGTACAAAAAGCCAACAATAATGAAGGCAATCAATGCCAGTAAACCGATAAAGATATTTCTCGCCATCTGTCCTGTCCCTTCGAGACTGACTTTAGCTCTTGGATAGGGGCCTTTACCAATCCCCATACCGTTTTAATGATCTTTATT
>DSDR01000179.1 GCA_011048645.1 Phycisphaerales bacterium | reverse complement strand
TTCACGTATGCCGATCGATTGGGGCGGTTTTACCCCGTTTCAGCGGGATGTGCTCCGTGCCCTTCAAATGATAAGCTACGGAAAAACAATCAGTTACGCCGATTTGGCCGAGCTGGCCGGCCGTCCGCGGGCCGTTCGGGCCGCGGCCAACACTGTGGCGAAAAATCCATTACCGCTGATTATTCCCTGCCATCGCGTCGTGCGAAAAGACGGCTCATTAGGCGGCTTTTCCGCCCCCGGCGGGATAACAATCAAAGAAAAATTGCTCACACTCGAGCACATCGACCTGTCTTCAGGCCGGGTCGATTCACCCGCTGTACATTACCCATAAAAACAGGCACGCCATTTCAAGACGTGCCCAACAGGAAAAATGATGCTGAGTTTGTAAATTTATTTGATGGTTTCGTCCGGTTCAGCTCCGCGCAACGGCCCCAGCAGGCCTGTGCTTTTTCGCGGCGGCACCTGCACCCGCACGCCCATCCGCCCCAGTTCCGAGGCCACATCCGGCTGATTGGGGTCAATCTCAAAACTGCGCCGCAGGTGGGTTTCGGCCCGAACAGAATCGCCTTTGGACAGGTAAAAATACCCCAACTGTTTGTGAATCGACGCGGTATTCGGCGACAATTCCTGTGCTCGCCTGTAACAGGCCAGCGCATAATCATCCAGTTTTTCCCGCTGAAAGCTGCGCCCCAGAGCCATCAAAGCCGACGCACTGGTTGAAGCCTGATTGATATACGTCTCGGCCGTGATTTTGGCGCGTTGGGGGTCCTTGCGATCCTGATACAGCTTAACCATCGCGGCCTGCGCCTGCCGATGGGCTGGATCAAACCCCATCGCCACGTTATAATGAAACTCCGCCCGCTCGTATCGGCCTTCCTGATGGTAAATTTTAGCCAGTTCATAATGGGCCTGCGGGTTTTCGTAGCGAGCGGCGATCGTCGTCTGCAACTCGGCCTTGCGCGCCTCGGCGGCTGTGCGGGCGGGCGCTGCTGCTGCCGTATCGGAAGGACTCTTGCAGCCTCCGACCCATACCGCCGCTGTTATGCATACTGCTATCCAATATGTCTGTTTCATATAAGCCTCCGTTCTTTATCATCGGGCTTTTGAGCGCGTTTTGTGCACAAAATTTGTCTCCTGCGGCGCTATTCTGTACGCACAGCGCCGTTATTGCAAGCAAAAAACTGTTTCTTGCCGTTGCGGACAGGCTTTTACTAAAAGGAAATTAAATGTCCAGATTTTGTACTTCCAGCGCGTGCTCCTGAATAAAATTGCGCCGTTTTTCCACATCATCGCCCATCAAAATACTGAACAAACGATCCGCCTCGCCGGCGTCTTCCATCCGCACCTTCAACAGCGTCCGACCGGCCGGATTCATGGTCGTTTCCCAAAGCTGCTCTGAGTTCATTTCGCCCAGCCCTTTGAACCGCTTGATTTCCATATCCCCGGCGCCAATCTGGCGAATGGCAACCGGAATCTGGTCCAGCGACGCAACCGGGTACCGATTCGAACCGCTAACAATCTCGAATCGCGTCGGCAGGTCTTCACCGGCAACCGTCTTTTGCTGTTTGAGCAGATAATCGCGCAGATCCAGCCCGTAATCAGCGCTGATCCGCTCGGCAATTTCATTGAGCCGCAGCACCTCATGAAGCTCTTCAGCCAAAAAAGTCTCGTCCGGCTGCACCTCGTCCGGCGTTTCGCTCAGATGCGGAATCTCCGCCAGCCGCCGTTCGTATGATTCTTTGTCGTAGAAAAACTCATTTTGCCCCTGCATACGCACCTGCCAGGCGGGCAGCCGCTTGCCGTCATAATACTGCTCCACATACTCTTTGAAGACCACACCGCGGCGATGCAGAACATAGATACTGCGTTCGGCCTCATTGAGAATCTTGACCAGCAGCGCCAATTGAGCCGAATCATAACTGCGTGTCGTCCCGTCCGGTTCGCGCACGATCAGGGAGGCGCCTTCCAGACCCCGATTTTCGGTGTGCTTGCGCATCTGAGCCTCATTAAGGATGTATTCCGACTCCCGCGCCCCTTTACGCCGAATTTCATACAGCGGAGGCTGGGCGACAAAGATCCGTTCTTCTTCGATCAGCTTCGGCATTTGACGGAAGAAAAACGTCAGCAGCAGCGTGCGAATATGCGCCCCGTCCACATCGGCGTCGGTCATCAGAATGATTTTGCCGTAACGGCATTTGCCCAGGTCAAATTCATCCGTGCCGATACCGGTGCCCAGCGCGCTGATGATGGTACGAATTTCCTCATGGCCAAGCATTTTTTCCAGCCGGGCCTTTTCGACATTGAGGATTTTTCCTTTCAGCGGTAATATCGCCTGAATCGTGCGGTCGCGTCCGGCTTTGGCCGAACCGCCGGCCGAGTCGCCCTCGACGATAAAGATCTCAGTGTTAACGGTCTCCCGACTGGAACAATCCCACAGTTTGCCCGGCAGGTTGCCGCTGCTCAGGGCGCCTTTGCGCCGGGTCAGCTCGCGCGCCTTGCGCGCCGCTTCACGGGCCTGGGCGGCCTGAATGGCTTTGTTCAGAATCCGTTTGGCCTCGGTCGGATTTTCCTCAAGATAGATCGCTAATTGCTCGTTGAGCATCGTTTCCACAAAGCCGGACACTTCGGGATTGGACAGACGCACCTTGGTTTGGGCCTCAAAATGCGGATCGCGCAGTTTCACGGAGATCACCGCCGTCAACCCCTCGCGCAGATCGTCGCCCGACGGCGCCAGATTGCCCTTGATCAGATTGGCGCTGCGGGCATAGGCGTTCATCGTGCGCGTCAGGCCGGTGCGAAACCCCGACAGATGCGTGCCGCCGTCGATATTGCGGATATTATTGGCGTACGCCATGACCATCTCGTTATAGCTGTCATTGTACTGAAACGCCAATTCGCACGCCAATCCGTTGTCTGGATCTTCCTTGCTGAAATAAACCACATTCGACAGCGGCGTTTTGCCTTCGTTCAGATACTCCACAAACGCCCGAATGCCTTTATCGTAATAATAGACTTCCCGCTTTTCAACGCGGTCATCCTGAAATGTAATATGAGCGCCGGCGTTCAGATACGCCAGTTCGCGTATGCGTTTTTGCAAAATGTCAAACTTGAATTCCGTATCAGGAAAGATGTCGCTGTCCGGCAGAAAATTGATGCGCGTGCCGCGTTTGGAAGTTTCGCCGATTTCACGCACCGGGCCTTTGGGCACGCCGCGCTCACATTCGAAATGATAGTGTTTGCCGTTGCGCCATACATCCGCTTCGAGCCGTTCACTCAGGGCGTTGACCACGCTGACGCCGACGCCGTGCAGACCGCCGGAAACTTTGTACGCCTTGTTGTCAAACTTGCCGCCGGCATGCAGTACCGTCAATACCACTTCCAGCGCGCTTTTGCCCGCCTCGGCGTGAAGCTCGGTGGGAATGCCGTAGCCGTTATCCTCGACTGAACAACTGCCGTCCATGTGGATATGTACAAGAATCTGGTCGCATCGTCCGGCCAGCGCTTCATCGATGGAGTTATCCAATACTTCATACACCAGATGATGCAGGCCGCCTTCCTGGCGGTTGCCGATATACATCTCCGGCCGCTTGCGCACGGCCTGCAAACCTTCGAGAATTTTAATATTTTCCGCACCGTATTCGTACTGCGAAGTCGTCGTCATTTAGATGTCCTCGTTAGAGTCTTTCATTGGAATAATCCGCAGCTTTCGGACTGCGGCGGTCGGACAGCAGCGATGCAGCTCGGCCAGCAGTTCATTTCGCATCATCTGAAGCTGATGCATATACGGCCCCGGCGCCGCCTGAATGGTCAATACGTGTCCCGCGTACGAATCCAGCCGACACCACGGCTTCAATCCGGGGGGAATCAGCGCCTCCCACGCATCCACCAGCAAAGCGTTTCGCTTAAGCTGGGCGGCGCGGCGCTGCAAAAACGCCGTCGCCTCCTGATCCGCCCGAAAACAGCGAGCCGCCGGCTTTTTCTGCCATTGCGTCGCGGAACGCAGTAACCTGTCCTGTTTCAGTTCGTCATTCACATCTGTACAGCCTTGGGGTTACAACGACACATTCGGACAGCCCGCGCCGCCGGATGTCTTGTCCACCCCGGGTGATCTTTACAAATTGACGGGCATAATCAGGTATAAGAAATTGGCGCTGCTTTTAATCAAGCCGGGCCGGTCCGACTGACCGAGGTGCAGCTCAAAATCATTGGCCTTGAGCACACGCAGCACATCCACCAAAAACTGGGGGTTAAAGCCGATCTCAATCGGCTCGCCGTCATACTCCACCGCCATATCAATCTGCGCATCACCCGTCTCCGGCGCACGGCTTGAAAACACCAGCGAGTGCTTGTCCAGACTCAGTTTGATGCCCTTGCTGTCTTCGGTCGCCAGCAGGGCGGCGCGGCGTACAGCGCTGAGCGTCGGAGCGGTCGGCAGCGTCACTTTCTTTTGATAATCCGTCGGGATGATGTCTTCGTAGCGAGGGAAATTGCCTTCGAGCAGATTCGAGCTGACCACCACGTCGCCGCAAATCAGCGCCACTTGATTATTGACAAACCGGATACCCGCCGACGCGCCGTCCTGCATCGGAATCTTGTCGAGAATAGTCATCGTCTTGGCCGGGACGATGATACGCCCTTCCGGCGCTGAGGACGCTTTTTCCAGCGGGACCATCGACTTGGACAACCGCCGCCCATCCGTCGCCACCAATGCCAGCTTTTTGCCGTGCAGTTCCCAGAGGATGCCGTTCAGCGCATACCGCGTGCTTTCTTTGGCGGCGGCAAAGACCGTCTGCTCGATGCCCTCCTGGAGCTTGTCCAGCTTGACCTCCAGATCGGCCTGCCCCTCAAAGCCGGGCACATCCGGATACTGAGCCGGGTCGTGGCCGTAAATCGTAAAGCGACTGTCCGAACCGACCAGATGAACGGCGGACTCGGCAGCCTGCATTTCAATTATTTCGTCAAAACTTTCTCGTACAATCGAGTTAATCTTGTCGGCGGGAATGACGATATCGCCTTCCTCAGTCACCTCCACCTGACTGATCAGGGCGGTAATGCCCACCTCAAGATCGGTAGCGCTCAAACGCACCGAGTCCTGTTCGGTCGTAATGCGCAGGCACTGAAGGATCGGCTTGGGTGTTCGGCTTGGAACGATACTGGTGACCAGACCCAGTGCTTCCTGTAACGCCGCTCGATTAAATTTTACTTTCATAGCGTCCCTCGTTTGGTAAAACAGTGTCTGTTATGCTCTAAATTCAGGCTTTCTTGTTCAAAGTCAATCTTATAATTTACTCTACCGGAAGGCATTTGAAAAGGGTTTTTTACGCTGTTATAGCGGATATTTTTCCCTCTCAGGGCACACGTCCAACAAGACACTGCTCCGACTGTTCAAATAGATATATTAAAGGAAAAAGAAACAGTCGTATTAGAACTATGGTCAGTGAAATTGTGAGCCAATTCTGTCAGAGAAAAGTAACCTGAGTTTCCCAAAGCGGTTAGAAAAAGAAAACCAAGTCGATTATTGTGGATAAGCTGTTGGGTGGACTGTGTGGATAGGTATTGATAAGCTGTTGGAACTTTGATATTAGTACTGAAAGGGGTGGTTTTTTACATTTTCTCCAACACGCCTCACATGTTTATTAACAGGTTTTCCACAGAACATCTAACACACCGATACCACCCTTTCAGTATTAAAACCAGCGATTTTAGAAAAGTGTGTTTCTTGTTGTTTTTACCCTAATCGGTATTCCCATGCTTCATACCATAAAGACAGGTCATTTTTAAGAGATTTTATCTCTTGTTTTATTTGAGAAAGCCGATCCGGATTTTGGTAAACGCTTTCGTCGCCGAAAAGGGCGTTTAACTGTTCCTGTTTTTCTTCCAGACAGGCAATGGTTTGTTCAATCTGTTCGAGCGTGTATTTATTAAAGGCCTTCAGATGTTTCGGTGCGGCGTTTTTTGATTCCCGCGATGTTTCAGTGGTTTTGGCGGTTTCGGCCCGACAGAGATCGGCCGCTTTGCGCTGTTCGAGAATTTGGATGTAAGTACTGTAAATACCATTACTTTCAGGAAAAACAGACGGGGTTATTTCGACGTGTCCCAGCCGTTTTTGACCATAGCGATCCACCCCGATAACCAGCAATTCTTCGGCCACCTGGTCAAGGAAATAGCGGTCGTGGCTGACAGCAATAATCGTGCCGTTAAAATCCAGCAGGGCCTGTTCAAGTAGTTCACGACTTGGAATGTCGAGATGGTTGGTTGGCTCGTCAAGAATCAGTAAATCCGGCTCCTGCAAGACCAATTTACAGAGCATCAGCCGGCTTTGTTGACCTCCGCTCAAGTCGCCGACCCGTTTGAAAACCTCCTCGCCGCTGAACAGGAATGCCCCCAGGCGGGAGCGAATCGCCTCCGGTAGCAGCTCTGGGCGGGCGGTTCGTGCCTCATCAAGGACGGTGTTTTCCACATCCAAACTCAGGGCGTGTTGATCCAGATAGCCGACCTTAATCGAGCGACCCAGTCGAACCAACCCATTGTCCGGCGAAAGCTGACCCAAAATCAGACGCAGCAAGGTGGTCTTTCCGGTTCCGTTGGGTCCGGTAATACCCAGCCGTTGGCCGTTTGTCAGTTCGAATGACAGATTTTCAAATAAGGTCAGATTGTCAAAACGCTTACTGATATCTTCAACACGCAAAACAAGATCTGTTTTGGATTGAGATTCGGCAAATGAGAAATGAATGGTTTTGTTTTTCGATGTTTTCTGAAGAAAATCAGGATTTTCTTTGAGCATCCGGTTCAGTCGGGTCTTTCGCCCGCGGGCGGTTTTGCGCATTCCCTCCTTGTCTTTGTTGCGGGCGATAAAATCAAGCGTGCGTTCGACCATCTCGGTGCGCTTTTTGTATTCTCTTTCCTGAGTGAGATTAACCGCTTCTTTGGTGGCCAGAAACTGTGAATAATTTCCCTTCCAGACGCGAGCGGTCTTGTGTTCAAGCTCAACGATCTTTTCGGCCACCCGATCCAGTAAATAACGGTCGTGGCTAATCAAAATAACGGCTCCGGGATACGCCCGAAGGTAACCCTCCAGCCACGAGGCCGCCTGTAAATCGAGGTGATTGGTCGGCTCGTCAAGCAAGAGGCAATTGGTGTTCTGGACAAGGACTTTCGCTAATCCAAGCCGCGAGACCTGCCCGCCGCTTAGGGCGGACGTTGGGGTGTCGTACAATTCCGGCCCGAATCCCAGCCCCGCCAGCGTACTTTTAATGCGGGCTTCATAGCCGTATCCGCCGGAAACCTCGACGGCATGACATAAGTGATCATATTCGTTCATTACGGATGCCAAGTCCTGACCGTCCGAGTGGGCCATTTGCTCGGCCAGGTGTTCGATTCGCCGCAGCATCGTCAAGGTCTCGGCCATGCCGTCGTACATCTCCTCAAGCACGGTTTTTTGCCCGTCAAAAGTCGGTTCCTGGGGCAAATATCCGATTTTGAGGTCGGATGCAAGGGTCACTGTGCCCATATCGGGC
>DSDR01000356.1 GCA_011048645.1 Phycisphaerales bacterium | reverse complement strand
TCTCATAAATATCGCGATCACGACGTTTGTGCGTCTCGGTGCTGAGCACCAGCAAAACGCCGGTCTTGTTGAGGGCGGCAAATTCGCGATCCATATGTTCCAGGACGCGCAGGTCCCGCCACAGCCCCTTGCTGAGCACCAGACGGGTTACGTGCGTAAACACAAAATCAGGCTTCCAGCCAAGCAGATTTTCGCAATACTGACGGAGCCGATTGCGCGATTCATACCGCTCGGCCAGACTGATTTGATAGGCCGGGATACCGTTATAGGTCAGATCAATATCGGCGATTTTGAACTCCGGCGATAAAAATTGAAGCTCCTGGACCACACAATCGCCCACCGCCAGCACATTGTCGCAGTGGCGCGCGGCCTCCACCAGGGCATACTTGAAATTGTGAGTCTGGTCGCCGAATATATCGTTGACGTAAAAGTCATTTTGTGCTGCCTTATGCATCACATTATAAAACATCGTATCATGGCCGGGATGGTTTTCGACGATGCCGCGCATCGGGGCGACTTCGTGGGCATAAAAGACCGTCTTGAAATCAAACGGATCGAGAATCCCCGCCAGCGCCGCCGGCATTCCCATAAATTCATGCGATACCAAAATCGTCTGCCGGTCGCGCTCGGCGGCGCCGATGGTCTTCAACGCGGCAATCGCGGGAATCGCCAAGCGGACGTACTGTTCATATTCCCAGTACTGCTCATAAAGATTGCTGCGAATGCCGAACTCACGGAACAAGGCGCCCTTGAATTCGTTGATGTATCGCTGCTCCATCCGCGTGATATCCACCAACAGCACTTCCGGATGGCTCTGTACGCCGGTCATCGGATCGACGAATTTTCGCCGTCCATAGACGATGTTGACATTGAACATATTCTCGATGCGGCGAAATCCCGACATATAGCTGCTGCGCACCAGCCCGTCCAGAGAAGAGTACAGCACCTCGCCGCCCGGGCCGAGTCGATGGGAGATATCCCCTTCCGATGAAAACAGCGGACTGACCAAAATCGTTCGCCCCACGGCCTGGTCATAGGCCCGACTGGTGAACATTCCGTCAAGGACGGCGCCGATGCCGCCGATTTTCCCCGTCGCCTCATGGGTGACATGCACAACCGTTGGTTTCTGGTTCATCTGTATGCCCTCGTTTTCGCCATTTACCATTATCTCTACGCTGTAGAATCAAATCAGTTGATACCTTTGACCATATAAAATATAGGGCAAAATCGACCCACTGCCAACTGCCTCTTTAGGTGTTTTTACGGGAATAAGTGATGATGATTCCGCTGGTATTCAAAACGGTGATTTTATCGGATTGTCAGGAAAAATTTATTTTGAATTTTTGTAAAATTCGATTTTACAGTATTGAAAGGCTCGTTTTGAGTATCACACCTTACAGCGTCTTGGGGCCGATAATAAAGCGATTTTCAGGCCTATGCATTTTCTGTTTCAGGAGTTAAAACAAGACAAAAATGCGTCTTTGAGCCAGTCGATCAGATCGGTTGCCATGAGACTGATTTGCCCCAGTTTGTCGGCGGCCAAGTCGCCGGCCAGACCGTGCACATACACCCCCAGCACAGCGGCCTCGAAACGCTTCATTCCCTGGCCGCACAGCGCCGCAATGACGCCGGTCAGGACATCACCCGCTCCGCCGGTAGCCATGCCGGGATTGCCGGTCGTGTTAACATAGTATCGGCTGCCGTCAGTGACAACGGTGCCGGCGCCCTTGAGGACCACGATACAATCGGTCTGCTCGGCCAAACGAGCCGCCTGTTCCACACGATCCGCGGGCATCGGCTCGCGACATACGCCGTGCCACAGACGCCGCATTTCACCGGGGTGAGGCGTCAGGATGGGGCGCGCCTTTTTGGCCTGAATCCAGCGGTCCGCCCCGCGCATCGCGGCGAGCACATTCAAACCGTCGGCGTCAATGATCAGCGGCAGGTCTTCCATCCCCAGCAAGGCCGATACACACTGTCGCACTCCCCTGCCGGTTCCCGCGCCCGGGCCAAAGGCCGCCACATCATTGTCTCGGACCCATCGAACAAGCTCGCAAACCGCCTGCTCGTCGCATTGACCCGATTCATCTTCCGACAGAGCCAGTGTGGTATAGCACGGGTCCAGGGCGGCCACAATCGGCTGAATCGAACGCGGCACGGCCGCACGGACCAGACCGGCTCCGCTGCGCAGCGCCGCTTTGGCCGCCAGCGCGGGCGCCCCGCTGAAGCCGCGGCTGCCACCGACAATCAAGACCTTGCCGAATGTCCCTTTATGGCCGTCGGCCGGTCGAAGCGGCAAAGCAGGTATGTCCGTGATTCGCTGTCTCATTGTCATGGGCTGAGGTGTTAATCTCCGGTCACCACATTGCTGTTCATCCAGTTTGTCGCCATCAGCGCCAAATCGGCCAAATCGACAACACAATCCTGATTCAAATCTCCCACCGGATAGGCCGGACAGGAAGGCACATTTTCAAAATGCGTCAGGACGACACGGCCATCCTCATACAGCACCTCAAAACGCCCGTCCTGAAACAGATAATGCGACGCGGCGTTAAGAAAACGCCCCTCTACCGTCCGTGCATCAACAATCACAAATTCATCGTCATAGGCCGGAACGAATCCCTCTTCCAAACGCACGTCAAGCCGTCCGTCAAGGACCGCCGTGCCGTAATCCTGATTCGGCAAAACCAGGCCGCCATAATCCCAATATGCTTCAGTTCCGCCGAGGCTGATTTTCAATCTGCCGGTCGCATGCTGGACATAGTTATAGTGAATCTCCAGCGCCTTCCAGTCGCCGACGGCGCCGGGAGCAACCACGCCGCTTTCGTTTTCGACATCGGCCCAAATCCACCCCCAGCCTTCGAGCGTTCCGCCTTTAAGCCGCATCGAATTGGCCCGTTGATCGTCATAGTGCATCGAGATCGCCCCGCCGTTCATTCGCACTGTTCCCCGCGGCCAGACGACCAGATAATCCCCTTCCTGAGGGGCACAGGTCAGATCGGCATAAATGGAACTGAACGGATCATCCTCAAAATAGAGCAGCCCCGCCCCGCCGGCAGCGCTGAGATTGCCGCCGACGGCAAGCGACCCGCCCATATCAACCCACGAGTCATCATAGATATTAAGCTGCCCGCGGCTGCCAGCCTGTTCAGCGATAAGCGTCGGACCTGCGCTATACAGCATAGCATCGGTCAGATTGATTTGGCCGTGTCCTTCGGCGCCGATAATCAGCGAGGCGTAATCGTCGTCAATCTCCGCCGCCAATTCGGTCTCGTTCCCATTGCCGACAACATCAATAACCGCCGACGACCCCGGAAATAAACCCATATCCAGATACCCCGTCAGCATAGCGGCCCCGTCGGACAGGCTCATTGCGGACCACCCTTCAAGAGCCATCCCAAACCAGCCGTCCACATACCATTCGGTGTCCAAACCGCTGACTTCGATATAAGCCTCATCCTCCGGAAAGTTGGCGCTGAAGCCCTCGCCGTGGGCCAGCGCCGCCTGATCCCGAAGAGAAAAATCCGCCGTCCCGCCGTCGGCAATATAGAACCCGCCCCATTGATCGTCCATATACACATACCATTCCGTCCCCTGGCCGTGCACATCCACGCGGGCCGCCGATCCGGGATTCCAGCAGAGATGCACATCGGCCGAGTCCAGCCAGCCGCCGTAAACCTCCATCGCACTGTCCAGATTTTCACCAATCATCACGGCGTAAGCATCGTATTTTCCTTCAATCTGATAATAATAACCGTCCAGATTCAGCGTAAGCTGCGAACCGTCCACCCGCAGCCGATCGTGAATTACATCTTCGGTCAGATAAACCGTATAGGCATTCGGCAGTAAAAAATCGGCAAAGTCATCGCTGCCGGGGATACCATGGGGTGTCCAGTTGGTCGGGTTGTTCATCGCGCCGCCCGCGGGCGCGTTCCACTGGTAAACATCGGCATTCACGACAGCAAAAAACGCCGAAAAAACAAGACATAATAGACGTGTTTTCATCTTTCTACCCACCCTTCGGCCGTTATCGGCTTCTATTGGAAAGCATCAATCTTAAGTTTAATAACTCGACCTAAATTATACAATTTTTCACAGGCAAAAGTCAAGTGCGGGCTTCATTTTCTCAAGTATGTCGATCAGAAATAACTGATTAAAACAGTCAGCCGGTTGCTTTCGGCTCCAGACTCATCGGAGCAAACAGGCCGGCCCGATATTTGTGGTAGGCCAGCGCGGCAATCATCGCGGCGTTATCCGTACAGAGCCGTTTATGAGCAATCAGCAGCCGCAGATGTTGTCGGGCCGCCAGCGATTCCATCGCCTGTCTCAGTGCGCCGTTGGCGGCTACCCCCCCGCCGATGAGAATGGTCCTGGCGCCGACTTGTTCAACCGCCCGCCGGGTTTTTTCAACCAGCACATCCACCACCGCGGCCTGAAATGAGGCGGCAATATCGGCGATTTCCTGCGGCGACATCGCGGGAACCCGATTTTGTCCTTTCATATCCTGTCCCTGACAGTGATACAGCACGGCGGTTTTGAGGCCGCTGAACGAAAAATCAAGCGATGTCTTACCCAGCAGCGTCCGTGGAAAAGCAATCGCGCCGGGGTTGCCCTGACGAGCGGCTTTTTCGATGCTCGGCCCGCCCGGATACGGCAGATTCAAAATGGCCGCGACTTTGTCAAAGGCTTCTCCGGCGGCGTCATCAATCGTCTTGCCCAGCAGCTTCAACTCCAGGCAGGACTCGGCGTCGTACAGGTTCGTATGGCCGCCGGAAACGATCAGCGCCGCCGCGGGCAGTTCAATCGTATCGGCCTGTTCCAGCATCGCCGATTGAAAATGTGCGTGGATATGATTGACGGCAATCAACGGCTTTTGCCACGCCCAGGCCAGTGTTTTAGCCGCCGTAACGCCCACCATCAGCGCAATGGTCAACCCCGGCTGATTGGCGACAGCCACCGCGGCAAGCTGCTCAGGCACGACATCCGCCTGTTCCATCGCTTCCCGCACAACAGGCAAAATCTGCTCTACGTGGGCGCGCGACGCAATCTCCGGCACCACCCCGCCGAAACGCTCGTGCAGTCGAGCCTGTGAAGCGACGACGGAGGACTTGATCCGGCATCCGTTGCTGACCACCGCCGCAGCGGTTTCATCGCAACTGGTCTCGATGGCAAGAATCAGCGTCTCGTTGGTCTGTTCAGTCATTATGGATACACGCTAATACCTTCAGCAAAATGGAAACAATAAAACACGCACGCCGTGTCAATCGGCATCCGAAGGCGTTTGTTGGTCTCGGGCAGACTCACCGCCCGGTTCGGCACACACCTTGTACCGCTCGTCCAGCCACGCGCCCAAATCAACCAGACGACACCGCTCGCTGCAAAACGGAAAGAACGGCGCGTTAATGTGTTTTTTGCCGTCGTCGGCCGTGCTGGCCGACGGAATCACTTTACCGCAAATGGGACATTGATACGTCATCGTGCAATCGTGTTTTCAATGGATAATCGCCTGTCTGCTTAATCATCATTCTCTAACAGTCCCTCTTCATCATCGGCTTCAGTTAACAGGGACAGATAACGGCCGTTCGAAAAGTCATTGTGCATCGATTCAGCGACTTGGCCGTTTTCAATCATCTCGGCATATCGGACGCTGTATCTGGCCCAGGGGAACGCCTCCAGCCGGGCTTTGGGGATCGGCTCGCCGGTGCCTTCGCACATCCCGTACGTTCCTTCCTCAATTCGTTTTAACGCCAGCAGGATTTCCTGCACCGTCTTGCGTTCATTGGTCATCAATCCAAGGGTGAATTCCTGTTCGTAGTTATCGCTTCCGATATCGGCCATATGAATCGGCATACTGGACAGATCGCCGGCGGCATCCTGACGTGATTTCTTCAGAAATTCATTTTCGATATAATCTACATCGCCGGTGATTTCCTTCAGTTTGTCGATTAAAAGCAGCCGGAAATGCTTCAACTCGGCTTTCGAGAGATATGTTTTAACCTTTTTAGGTGCGGTTTGTTGTGTTTTAGTCGTATCGACTGCCTTGGCTGTCTTTGCCGAAGCGCGTTTTGCTGTGCGCTTTTGTTTTGTCGAGGCAGATTTTTTTTTCGAAACGGCTTTTTTTTTCGTCGATTTATTAGCCTTTTTTTTGACCGCCTTTTTACCGGCCGGTGTGGGTTTTGAGGTTTTTTCAGCCGTCAACTTTGAAGCTTTTGTTTTTTTGGAGGCCTTGGAGACAGTCGCCTTTTTTTTGGTAACCTTTTTTGCCACAGGAATTTACCCTTCAATCACCGGTTTTGGAATTCAACTCTGCCGCTCAAAGTAATAAAAGTTTAGCCATTTATTATATCTGATTATTCAAGCCAATGGAATGGAAATTATAAAACAAATAAACAGACCACCGCTATCCTTTTAAGTCTATAATATTGTGTTGACGCTGTCCCAATTTCCTGCATACTGACAGATGCACGATAGGCCCTGACAGTTTAACCTAATTGAAGAAGCAACGTACAGGATAAGGGGATTGCAATGTCCTCTTATCGCTCTTTTCTATTGGCTATTGTATGTTTACTGTTGCTTGGCGGGTACTTTGAAGATGAGGCCATTATCACACTCAACAGCGACGGAAGCGGCACTTTTTCCCAAAAATTGACACTCTCTGAACGACTCATCACAGCCGCTTCGGATGACAACACGTCCAGCGACCTGCCGCCGATCACAATAGACGATGTTCGCAGCAAAATCGGCTCGGCATTCGACATCAGCGATATCCGTGAAACCGAACTGTCCGACGGCGGCAAAGTCATCGAAATCGAGGGAACCTTTGACAAACCGGAGGCGTTTTTTCTATCGGAATTTTGTCGGGAAACACTCCGCATTCGTCTTGCTCCGGCTGACGCGGGAAAAGCAGCGATTCACCATACGATGGAATCCAGCGACGACAGTTCGCCCGGCCCGACCCTGACGCAGCTTTACGGCCTGGCCAAAGGGATGTATGTCAGCAGAACCGTCCGCCTGCCTGCACCAATTGAGCGGACCAACGGTCAATTGAGCGACGACAACAGAGCCGTGCAATGGGAAATGGATCTGCGAAATCAACAGGGACTTGAACAGACCAAAGCGTTTGTGGAAGGTGCGGACAAAGGAAAAGGCATCGCTGTTTTTGACGCTTCAGCCCTGACCTTCAGTTTACCGCTTCAAGTGGAAACAACGGCCGAATCGACTGCATCCAAGCAAGAAGACACGGCGGCGTTGCCTTCTCTTGCCGGAATGTCGGACCCAAATCTCTTTCAGGCAGATGTGGCCTGGTTGAGCGTCAATAAAAAAAGGACGGCCGATGGCGAGCTGACAATGTCAGATTTTCAAATCGGCATCGAACTGCGATGGAATGAAGGGGTTAACCCGACGCGATGTGAACCGGCGGTACTGACCAACGCACGAGACGATACCGGCAAGGATTTGCTGACTGATTCGCGTCAAATGTCCCGTCAAATCAGTGATTTTGAACGTCGAAACAGAAAAAAAGAATTGACCCGTGAATTGGCCCTGCCTTC
>DSDR01000070.1 GCA_011048645.1 Phycisphaerales bacterium | reverse complement strand
CGTCTTCGGTGGTGATCGTAATCACCGCATCGCCGCGAACCAGCGGCGCAAGCGTGAGCCATTGGCCGACAACCGACGCCTCGGCCACAAAGGGCTTGTCCGCCTGGGCGGTAAAGGTCAGTTCGTCGCCGTCCGGATCGGTAAAATAAGCCGACAAATCGATCTGAACGGGCGTGTCCTCAATCGTCTCGGTAAACGGCAGCGGTTCGGTCAACTGCGGCGGCTGATTCGTGCCCGTCAGCGGCACGCCGTCCAGCGTGATATTGTCAAAGCGATTGTTGCCGGCCGTGCCGCCGTCGCCCTGCTCAAATTCAATCCGCACGGCAAAGTAGGGATTGTCCGCCACACCGGCGATGTGTGTGAAATCAAACTGATGCAGTTCGGGCGCCGCGTCAAAGACGGCAATCGTCCTGAACGGTTCAAAGTTGACGCCGTCGATGCTGTATGAGATGACTTGAACGCCGGCGCCTTGTCCGGAACGCCGGGTTTCATAACTTAGTACAATATCTTCATAACCGGTTGTGGCAAGCCGCAGCGTCATCGCCGCGCCCAGCGGATTGTTAATCCGCAGATGAGCGCCGGTCGGCTCATCCAGTCGATTGTTCAGCCCTTCAAAGTCCTGGCCGGTTCCGGTGGCGACTTCCGTTGTCGGGCCGGGTGCGATCATCATCTCGGCCTGGTCGAGGCTGTAGGTCGGCAGCAGCGTGTCATTAAAACTCCAGTAGTGCATCAAACGCAGATTCGGTTCGGCCCTGCCGGGCGTGCCGTCGCGCAAAACGCCGGCCCTCCAGTACGCCTTTTCATTCCACAGCGTGTAATGGCCGTGTAAATCGGCCCAGAACACCAGCGCATAACCAAGCCCGTCGGTGGCGGGATACCACTGGTCGCTATAGACAAAATCCAGAATCGCGTCGCCGGTATGATCGACCAGCGTAATCCGCTCGCCGCTGTTGGACAATTGCCCGTCATAGCCGCCGAAAACCTGCGTATTCGGTGCAACCGTGTATCGAGCGCGGAAGGCGTCAGGATTTTTGGCGAGCACAATATATTCGCCGGACGCGATCTGCGCATCGGCGGGGAAGGTAAAATAAATCCCGTCGCTGAACCGAACGCCGGCCAGCGGCAGCATGTCCTCGCCGATGTTGGTCAACTCGACGTATTCATAGTCCTGTGTCGGCCAGCCAGAGACATCCGCAGGGGACGGATTATACATCAATTCCGTGATCCGCAAAACCCGCTGCGCATCACTCGGATTGCCTTCGTAGGTTGTGCCGTCCACCAGCCGACCGGTTTGGTCAATCAGTTCGACGGTATCGCCCCGATTGGACAAACGTCCTTTGTAGTTGCCCTGAACAAACAGCCCCTGACCGCCGGTCGGACTGCTGTTGCGATTGCGAAACGCCGCGACATCGGGCGAGACATACATCACATTCTCAGAGGCGATGACCGTCCCCGGCCGGAAGGTATGCTCGACGGCGCCGCGAATGTGCCAGCCGCTGATGTCCACCGCATAAGGGTTGGGGTTAATCAGTTGGATAAATTCTTCGTCCTGATTAAACGAAGCGGGGTTATATTCGATTTGGCCGATGATCACCGTCGGCTCGGCCGGCTGGGCATTCGGAATACGGGCTGAATACGATCCGGCAATGGGATAAGAAGCGGCGTTGTCCACATGATGCGTAATGAACAGGTGGTCCCGCCGGACATTCAGATAATCAGTTTTCAAAATGTCAATCGCCATGGCCGGCGTCTGGTCTTGCAGGTAACCGCCCTGTCCGCCCCACGTCCACGGATCGGCCCATTTGGCGTAATCCATCGTCAGCTCCGGCTCCATCGCCGCGACCATCTCATCGATTCGCCGCTCCAATATGCGCTGGTCATACGGCGTGTCGGACGGCTGAAGAAGGCTGTCCATCATGGTTCGCAGACGACGCAAATACATTTCCCGAAACGTCTCATCATTGAGCAGCGCATCAATCAAATGGTTCCAGTGATTGTTCCATTCCCTGGCGTCTGCTTTGCCGATAAACGGATGCGAGGGCTTGATGGAAACATCTCTGCCGAAAATCTGATCGTTGGCGGCGTAAATCACGTCGCTGAATGATCCGCCGGAATCGCCGATCCAGTTTGACCCCCAGGTCAAATCGTGATCCCACGGCATAAAAAACCACTCGCCGCTGCCGTCCGAATCGCGATAGAGATAATGGTTTTTGTGCGGATGGTCGTTTTGATGCACCAGCACCGTTGCTACTAAATAGTTGATGGTGCGGGGCACATCCACCGCGTCAAAAATATAATTGTGCCGCTCCGAACCGCTCAATGAATGGATCTGGGAGGCAAAGGCGTCAAAATCCTGACGACCTTCCCAGGTTCGGGTCTTCTTTCGCAGCGAACCGCCCGGAACAAATGTGTTATAGACCTTATACAGCGCCCCGTCCGGGTCCAGTCCGTGGCGCTGGAGCATTTCTTCTTCCGGCTCTTCAATGAAGATGGAAATGCCGAAGAACTCTCCGTTGCGCCGACTGTGTACCGGAAAGGAAATGCTCGCCGGATTGCCGCACAGATTATACACCTCAAAGGCCAGCGGCTGGCGAATATAGGCCTTATCGCTGTAGGTGCTGTTGATGTTGATTTCTCTGACGGCAGGGTGGTCGTCGTCGTAAATAAAATTAAATCCGCGATTGAAATCAAACTTGAAATGTTTTTTGGGCATACCGGCCGTACTGCCGCCGCGAATGCGTATAAAGACATTGTCATAAAACCGCCCGTTGTAATAGATCGACGCGCGCGTGCCGCCGCGGGTTTCAGAGGCGCCGACGTTTTCAACGAACCATTCAAAGACGGGCATTTGACTGTCCACCTCCGGATTCCTGATCACCGTTCCGTAATACTGCGGCGAATCGGTCGGATGCGGAAACAGCGGGTCGCGCGTCAGCCGGCCGGCGGTATCCTCAGCGGTAAAGTACCAGCGCACCATCTCGCCCGGATTGAGGGTTTCGATGGGGACCTGGACGGTATAAATGCCGTCGCCGGCTGTTTCGTCCGGCCAGACGCCGTCATCCCGCATCGGAAACTGCACTTCCGGTTGGAACATCCGACGACCGTGCAAAGTAACGTCAGCCACCGGATCAATATGTTGGGCGATCTTAGCGGTGATAATGAGGTTTTCACCCGGCTCAGGACGCGGCGGGTTTTCCTCCAGCGGCGTAATCGCCGGACCGATGGCCAGATCCGCCGCGTAATTGGGCCGTCCCGGCGTCGGAACGGAAAAATAACCTTCCAGCATCTCGTCCGGCGGCGGAATCATCACCAAAGATTCCACTTCGGGCAAGATCAGCAAGTCCGAGCTGTTCAGCGAGCTGTTCAAGCCCTGAATCGCCAATAGATTGGTACCCCGGCGAAGGTGTTCAATGGCCAGTGTACCATCAAAAACTTCCGGAATCACCGCATCCTCATCAAGATTTTGCTGAGTGGCGCGACTGTTCCACGCCGGCGTCTCCGGGGCATTGGCGCGGGCGATTTCGACGCCGTTCAGCCAGGCGATAAACCCGTCATCATAACGCATCAGAAAACGCAGTTGGGATATGTTTTGGGGTTCGTCCACCTCGAATGGGATTCGAATATACACCGTCGTGTTGGCGCCTCTCATCGCGGATACATCCAGACCGATTAAATCGGCGTAATGGATCGGATCGTTGGGATTGGCTTCATAGCCGACGCCGGTGGCGCCGGTCAGCCAGCTTTGGTCATCAAAATCATAATAACGCCAACTGTCGCCAAGGGCGCTGCTGGACGGAATGAACGCTTTGGCCGGTGCGCCTTCGGCCAGCAGGGTCGTGGTTTCAATGGCGGCGGCTCCGGCCTCGCTGATCCCGTAAGAAATGTTGGTAAACTGGACAGGATAAACGCCGTACGTATGGGCAATCGTTTGGCCGTCGGGATAGACCAGGGCAAGGTATTCGCCCGCCGCAGCCAGTGAAAAATTGGTATGCAGCGGCGCATCCGGGTCGGTGCGATCTTTGCCGGACGCAAAGACAACCAGATACCCCCCCGCCGGCAGCGCGACATCCGGAAATTGCCATTGGGTCAGGTCGTCCTGGTCGTCTGTTAAATACCAATCCTTCAGAGAAATAGAACGATTGGTGGTATTGTACAGCTCAATCCAGTCGGACGCGTCGCCGTCCTCATCGAGCACATCCTGCGGCCGAAGCGGGACGGCGGCCCTGTTTCGCGCCATAAATTCGCTGATGATGATCGCGCCGTCGATACGCTGTCCCCAATACTCTGACAAAATCGCAAAATCCCGCATATCGACGCCGTCGCGTCCGTCCAAATTCACCGCCGGCGTCGGCTCCGGCTCCAGCCACTCTGAGGCCAATACAAGCAAATCATCCAGTCCGACCGCGCAATCGCCCGTCAGATCGGCCGGCGGGCAATCCTGCCAGGGGCCGGCGGTACGAAACGACCAGATGTCGCCGGTTTCGACAACGTCGCCGTCGCGGAGTGCTTCCACCTGCCAAAAATAGGTGGTTTGCGGTTCCAGCGCAGTCGTCCACGCCATGACCGGTTCCGACACCACAGCGGCAACCGGCAGCGGCAGCGAGCGGCCGAAATAAACCCGATAAGAATCCGCTTGCGGCACAGTCCACCACGATAATTGCAAGTCAGTGCGCGGAACTCCCAATGCCTGCAAGGGGGGATAGACAGGCCGAAGTCCCGGATAGGCATACGTCGAGGCAAGATTGTATTTGTGGGCCAAATACCAGCCCACGGCATTTTCTTCCTGTTCGTTGAGCGCGCGGTTATACAGCAGAATCTCGGCGATATCGCCATGCCAGACACGATCTGAAAAACTTCGGTCGCGGCCGATCAGATTCGCCGGCACCGGCGCAAGATTGATCTGGGAGACCAGGGCATACGAAGTGGGAATCGGCGTCGTCAAACCGTTCACGATAACGCCGTTGACTTTCGTTTGACCTTCATAGACAACGGGCTGCCCCCATTGCTGCGACCAAAATGTTCGATTCTCACCGCGATGCCAATTGGCCGGCTCGTTGCCGGGCAGGGCATGGGAGATGAAGGGGCGCCAATTATGCGTTGCATTAGGGTCTTCACGCAGCACAACAAAAACCGTGCCCACCTCAGGCAATTCCGGCAATGAAAAATAGTCGTTGACGCCGTCGAACCGAAGAACCGGTTTGCCGTTCAAGGCATTGGATATATAAACGGGACGATGTCCGGAATCATTTTGAAACGCATGGTTGTCATTGCCCGATAAATCCGGCCACATCGAAACAGGGTCTGCCTGGTTGTAACCGGCCAGATTGTCGGCGGCTGCATGAAACAGTAAGCCGTCCGCAACCGGAACAGCCGCCGAAAGGGAAATACCGCACAAAACCATAAAGAAGAGATTGCACCGCCAAAAACCTGTACCAACCATCACTGTCCTCTGATTTAATGGAAAAGCTTACAGTTTATCAGATCCTGACCCCATTTTTCGGCGTTGTCCATGCCATTCATTAGGCAATGACTCTCTGGGCTGAAAATTACTTTTTGTGCTTATTTGCCCCAGAGAACGATTATTTGCCCGATTTCCGTAGAATATTATCATAGCCGATTCAGGCCTTTAATGCAAGAAAAATCGGCCTAATTGGGTCGGATTTTAGGGCGGCCGCGACGGCGGGCGATAATGGGGATTGAAAAAAGTTGCAAAATAGCGACAACGGACTATACTAATTGGCTAAATCAGACAGAAAAAGCGACATAAAAGACTGAAAAAATAAAGTGACGCAATGGCGGAAAGGCACGATATGATGGATCTGAAGAAGGTCAAGGATGTGATTGATCTGATGAAGGAACACGATCTTGTTGAAATCGAGCTGGTGGACGGGGATTCTAAAATTCACTTGAAGCGCCCCGGTACTCACGGAGCGATGGTTCAGACGGCGCCAACGCCGGCGTTTTCCGGCCCGCCCGCCGAGGCGCCCGCTTCGGCTTCGGACGCGGGATTGGTGGAAATTAAATCGCCGATTGTCGGGACCTTTTATCAGGCACCCAGCCCGGACGCCGAGCCGTATGTGACCATCGGATCGCGGGTCGAATCCGATACGGTGGTCTGCATTATTGAGGCGATGAAGGTGATGAATGAAATCAAGGCCGAAACCGGCGGGACGATTGTCGAAGTATGCTGCAAAGACGGCCAGGCGGTCGAATACGGCCAGGTCTTGTTCCGCGTGCGTCCCTAATGCGTCAACAGGCGACGCAGGAATCCTGCAAATGAATCTCAACTGAACAGGTTGGACGGTTATGTTTTCACGAGTACTGATTGCCAATCGCGGCGAAATTGCGCTGCGTATTATTCGGGCCTGCCACGAACTGGGCGTCGAAGCGATTGTGGTCCATTCCGAGGCGGACCGCGAGGCGGCGTATCTGGAGGTAGCCGACGGCGCCATCTGCATCGGACCGGCCCCCGCCGCCAAAAGCTATCTGAATATCCCGGCCATCATCAGCGCCGCCGAGATTGCGGATGTGGATGCGATTCATCCGGGGTACGGGTTTTTAGCGGAAAACGCGCATTTCGCGGAGATTTGCGGCGAGTGCGGTATCACATTCATCGGCCCGTCGCCGGATGCGATGCGCCTGCTGGGGGATAAGGTCGCTGCCAAGGACTTGGCCCGCAAGGCCAAAGTCCCGGTCGTGCCCGGCTCGGAGGGCGAAATCAAAAACGAGGCCGAAGCGATTAAGCTGGCCAATAAAATCGGCTATCCGGTGATTTTGAAAGCCGCCGCCGGCGGCGGCGGACGCGGAATGCGCGTTGCCCATAATGACATCAGCTTGCATAAGGCGTTCAGCCAGGCCCGATCAGAGGCCGAGGCGGCGTTTAAGAACGGCACGCTGTACATCGAAAAATTCATCGTTGAACCGCGACACGTGGAAGTGCAGGTCATGGCCGATCAGAACGGCAATGCGCTGCATTTTTATGAGCGCGACTGCACCATTCAGCGTCGCCACCAGAAGCTCATCGAGGAATCGCCGTGTCCGGTGCTGGACGAAAAGACGCGGGAAGAGCTGTGCCGTGCCGCCCTGCGGCTGATCAAAGAAGCCGATTATTACAGCGCCGCGACGGTGGAGTTCCTGCTTGATCGAGACAAACGTTTTTATTTCATTGAGGTCAACACCCGGATTCAGGTGGAACATCCCGTCTCGGAGCTGGTGACCGGACAGGATTTGATCAAGTGGCAGTTGAAAATCGCTTCCGGTCAGCCGCTCGACCTGCGGCAGCGCGACATCCGGCATACCGGCGCGGCGATGGAATGCCGAATCAACGCCGAAGACCCGGCCCGCGGCTATGCCCCCTGTCCGGGACGGATTTCGAAGTTCATTGTGCCCGGCGGCCCCGGCGTGCGGGTCGATACCCATTTATGTCAGGGCGATATGGTCTCGCCGTATTACGACTCAATGGTCGGCAAGCTGATTGTCCACCAGCCGACGCGGGAACAGACCATTGCGACGATGAAACGGGCGCTGCGCGAGTTCAGGATTGAGCCAATCAAGACCACCATCCCG
>DSDR01000017.1 GCA_011048645.1 Phycisphaerales bacterium | reverse complement strand
TCATCGCGCCGGCGCCGTTGTTGGGAAACGCCAATTGCAGTGTTTGTTCATTGACCGCGACCGCCTGCGTCTGAGGCAGCATCGCAGCCAGCCCGCCCCCCACGGATTGGCCGATCTGCTCGGCTGTCTGCGGCCATTGCCGGCAAATCGCCTCAGCGTCCCTTGAGCCGCTGACGATCTGCCCATCGCCCGCCTTATGGACGGTCTCGGTCGAGCGGTTGAACGGTCGGTCAGCCGAAGCGGTCAGGGATTTTTTTTTTACGTCCATCGCAGCGGAGGGGGTCTTGCGAATCTGCGCGGCCAATTGATCCAGGCCGATGAAATGCTCGCTCAGCGCCAGTCGCAGCAGCGACGCCTCCAGCAGCGCCCGGCTGGTTTCGCTGTTCTTGAGCGTCCATTGCAGTTTTTCAAGAGCGGTGATACCGTAAACCAGTCCCGCAATATCAAATTGATCCGCCAGTTTTGCCAAATCCGCACGCTCCTCGTCCGTCAGCGTCAGCAGGGCGCTGTCTTTGCCGGCGCACTGGAAAATCATCACCTCGCGCATGACCTCGATCATCGCCTCGCAAATCTGGCTGGCGCTTTGACCGGTCAACAGCATTTCGTTTAAGCGCTCCAGCACACCCGCGCCGTTGTGCTCGGCGATGGACGTCAGCAATTGCGTCAGTTTCTGCCGGTCGGGAATACCGAGCAGGTCGATCAATTGTCGGGCATCCAGCGGCGGTGTGCCGGCACTGATAAGCTGATCCAGCAGACTCAGCGCATCACGCATCGACCCGTTGGCCAGCCGCGACAGATGCACCAGCAAATCCGACTCAAACGCCATACCCTCATCGCCGAGAACCTTGCTGATTTGTTGACTGATCACCTCCGGCGGAATATTGTGAAAATCAAACCGCTGACACCGCGACTGAATCGTCGGCAGCACCTTGTTCGGCTCGGTCGTGGCGAAGATAAATTTCACGTGTTCCGGCGGCTCTTCAAGAATCTTCAGCAGGGCGTTGAAGGCCCCGGTACTGAGCATATGGACTTCGTCGATGATGTAAATCTTGAACCGGGCGCGGGCCGGCCGATAAGCCGCATTCTCCCGAAGCTGGCGAATGTTATCGACGCCGGTGTTGGAAGCCCCGTCGATCTCGATGACGTCGATGTCATCGCCGGTGTTGATGTTGACGCAACTATCACATTTTAGGCACGGCTGGGCGGTCGGGCCGTCGGCGGCAAGGCAATTGAGCGATTTGGCCAGAATCCGAGCCATCGTCGTCTTGCCGCACCCCCGCGTCCCGCAGAACAAATACGCATGCGCCACCCGCCCGCCGGCAATCGCGTTGCGCAGCGTCCGGGCCACTACATCCTGCCCCAGAACGTCGTCAAACGTCTGCGAACGATACCTGCGTGCTAATACCGTATATGCCATATTGATTGCTTATTGTTTATTGCTTATTGTTTGTGCGGTTTTCCGAGAAGCAACAAAGACAGCCGTCAATTCTTTGGCTTCATTTAGTAATGCTTCACACTGAGTCAAAGGTAATATACCTTCTTCGATCAGAAATTCAATCCAGAAAGCCGTTTCATCTGTTTCTTCGAGGACAATGCTGATTTTTGACGAAAAAGCCGCTTTGGAATGGGCTAGGCAGGATGCTCGATAGTTGGCCGGTACGGAAGTAGAGCAACGAATGAGTTGGTTTTGAATATGCCTGGATAAGGGAGTATCCGGCAATGAAAGTGCAAGTTTAACACAGCGATGGGCAAATATGTTTGTTCGACTTTTCAGTTCATTCGGAGTCATTAAAACTATTGTACACAACCAATAACCAATATTCAATAATCATTATTCAATTTCAAAAGGGTGGTCGGGTTTGCCACGCACAGCACCGCGAATGCTTATGGCTGCTCGGTTCCCCGCCTGACCAGATTCGCACCGGGCACTTGCATGGGACCCGACCCTGAAAAAGTTCAAACTGACAAAAGATTATATTCTCGCCAAATTTTAACGAGGATCTTTTATGCTCTCGTGTTCGTCCATCCTGATTGTAAAAATAGCAGTTTACATAGAAAACAGCGATTTTCCACAAAAAACATTGCAAATCAAAGATTTTTTGGATTATAATAACATCCGAATCCTGTTATGGCTAATATCAAGATCAAACCTCAAACGGAGTGGAAGCATGAAGGTACGAATCGAAGATAGCTGCACCGCTTGTGGATTGTGTGTGGATACCTGCCCGGAAGTCTTTGCAATGGGCGATTCCATCGCTGAGGTCATTGTTGACGAAGTCCCCGCAGAACTGGAGGAAACTGTCCAGCAGGCCGCCGATGAGTGTCCGGTTGAGGCGATTGTCGTCGAGTAACCGTCTGGATATTGACTCCCATCCGCATCCGCCGGTCGGCTGACCGGCGGGGTGTTCCTTTCCTTTTCAGAGCGGCCTTTGCGGTCTCTTTCAATCCCTCCGTTTGGCGGTTGTCCGTCAAGGGCAATGAGTCGATCAAAGGCGGATTGGACGCCTGCAGGACGCATCAGACGAGGTTGTGTTTTCTTAATCAGGATATTCAATGGACAAAATAGGAATTATCGGGTGCGGCAATATGGCCGAAGCCATCATTAAGGGGTTAATCAGCTCCGGGCTGTACAAGCCCGATCGGATTATGGCCTCGGACGTTCGCGATGAGCGGCTTCGTTATATTGCCGAGGAGTATCATATCAAGACCACCACCCGCAATGAAGAGCTTGTCGCGCATGCGAGGGTGCTGATGATCTGTGTCAAGCCGCAAAATGTCAAAGCGATGCTCCAGGGCATCCGGGGCAAAACGCAGGACAATTCCATTGTCATTTCGATTGCCGCAGGCATTACCACCGACTATCTGTCGCAGTCTCTGAGCAATTGTCAAATTATCCGGGCGATGCCCAACACGCCGGCGATGGTCGATGAGGGAGCCACGGCCATCTATTCGGCCAATGGCTCCGACGCCGCGGTCGAGCTTGCCCTCCAGTTGTTCGCGGCGGTGGGGCGCGCCGTCGTGGTCAACCAGGAACACCTCATCGATGCGGTAACCGCGATCAGCGGCTCAGGGCCGGCCTACTTTTTTGTGCTGATGGAAGAGATGGTCAAGGCCGCCGTTGAGATGGGCATTCCGGTTGATATCGCCGAGCAACTGGTCTATCAGACCGCCAAAGGGGCCGGCGTGCTGGCCAAGCAGGCCTACGTCCGCGGCGAAAGCCCCGCCGAGCTGCGCCGCAAGGTCACCTCACCCGGCGGCACGACCGAAGCGGCGATTGAAACCTTTAACAAACTCGGCTTGGGCAAAGTGCTGTTTGCCGGATTCGAGTGCGCCCGTCAGCGCAGCATCAAACTGTCGCAGGAAGCCCAATAACGCTGCATCCCATGGCAGCCGCGGTCAGTCCATAAACGGATAACGATAATCGCTCGGCGGCGTGAACGTCTCTTTGATCGTCCGCACCGAGACCCACCGCAGCAGGTTCAGCATTGACCCGGCCTTGTCGTTGGTGCCCGATCCCCGTCCTCCCCCGAATGGCTGCTGGCCGACGACGGCGCCGGTGGGTTTGTCGTTGATATAAAAGTTGCCCGCCGAATGACGCAGGGCCTCAAGCGCCTGGGCGATGGCGTAGCGGTCGCGGGCAAAGACGCAGCCGGTCAGCCCGTAGGGACTGGTCTGATCGCACAGCCGCAGCGCCGCATCATAGTCGGCGTCGTCATAAATATACGCCGTCAAGACCGGCGCGAATAGCTCTTGCTCCATCGTTTCATAGTGCGGGTCGTCCGTCTCGATGAGCGTCGGTTCGATGAAGTAGCCCGTTCGGTCGTCGCATCCGCCCCCGACCAAAATGCGAGCCGACGGGCTGGCTGCGGCGCGATCAATATACCCTTGGGTATTGGTAAAGGACGCTTTGTCAATTACCGCATTCATAAAATGGCCGAACTCCTGCGGCGGACCGATCCGGATGGATTGAATCTGCTCAATCAGCGGTTCTTTGATTGTTTTCCACAAACTTTTGGCGATGTACATCCGCGACAGAGCCGAGCATTTCTGCCCCTGATATTCATACGCGCCGCGAATGATCGCCGCAATGGTCGCTTCCGGGTCAGCCGAGGCGTGCGCGACCATAAAATCCTTACCGCCGGTTTCGCCGACGACCCGCGGATAGGATTTGTAGTCGGCGATGCGGCCGCCGATCGTCTTCCACATCGACTGAAAGACCTCCGTACTGCCGGTAAAGTGCAGCCCGGCAAACAACGGCGAGGCCAGCGCCGGATCGCCCACATCCGCCCCGGCGCCGGGCACAAAGTTAATCACCCCGTCCGGCAGCCCCGCCTCCTGAAGGATTTTCATCACCCAATAGGCCGGATATACCGCCGTCGAAGCCGGCTTCCACAAAACCGTATTGCCAAGCATCGCCGGCGCCGTGCAGAGGTTGCCGCCAATGGAGACAAAGTTAAACGGCGTGACCGCAAACACAAACCCCTCCAGCGGGCGGTATTCCACACCGTTCAGCGTCCCGCCGGTTGAGTAGAGCGGCTGATCCTTATACAGTTCCTGCATATACCAGGCATTGAATCGCCAAAAATCAATCAGTTCACATGCGCTGTCGATCTCGGCCTGAAACACGTTCTTGCTGAGGTTGAGCATCGCGGCGGCATTGACCCAATAACGATATGTGCTGCTGAGCAGGTCCGCGGCCTTGAGAAAAATCGACGCCCGTTGCGGAAAACTGAGGTTTTCCCAGTCCTTTTTGGCCTTTTGCGAGGCCTCAATCGCCAGATGGACCTCCTTTGGCCCGGCCTTATGAAATTGGCCCAGCGAGCGGCTGTGGGCGTGAGGCTGGATGCAGGAGCCGGTCTTGCCCGTGCGGATTTCCCGCCCGCCGATAATCAATGGAATATCCAGAGTTTCGCCTTCCAGTTGCTGGAGGGCTTCCTGCAGTAAGCGGCGAGGCGTCGTGTTCGGCGCGTAGGAAAAAATGGGTTCGTTGACGGGCTTGGGAATATTGCTGACGGTATTGTACATTCGATTTCTCCTGTTCGGTTCCGTGATCGCTGCTGTTGCGAACGTGAGGGAGTACCCTGCAATATTGATAACCGGATTACCTGTTTGCGACTATTATACACGTATTTGCCTCAAAAACAAGAGACAGACTCGAAAACTTTGTACCCAAACGACCTGTGTTCAATTACAATACCGACGAGTGTCAGGACGATGCCGTGAACAAGACGATGGTTGAAAATGTTACGGAGGTTTTATGTTGAGGTTGTGTATGCGGAAGATCACTGTTCGCTTGTGGATTGCAGCGGCCGGTTTTGTGTTGTGGGCAGGCGGCGCTTATGCCGAAAATCAGCAGGCTCTGTCGCTGTGGTATCAGCAGCCGGCTCGACGCTGGACCGAAGCGCTGCCGGTCGGCAACGGTCGGCTCGGAGCGATGGTGTTCGGGGGCGTCCAAAACGAGCGTATTCAATTGAACATCGATTCGCTGTGGGCCGGTCCCCCTGTGCCGCAGCCGCCGCAGGGAGCCTATGAGGCGCTGGCCGAGGCACGCAAGCTGTTCTTTGAAGATCAATACGCCCAGGCCGAACGCCTCATCGCCCGTCGTTTTTTAGGGCCGCGGATTTCGCCGCGCAGCCATCAGACCCTCGGCGACCTGCGGCTGGAAATGCAATTGCCGGACACCGACATCAGCACCTACCAACGAGACCTGAACCTGGACACCGCGGTGGCAACGACAACATTTGAAGTGGACGGCGTTACCTATAAACGCGAGGTGTTTTCCTCTGCACCGGATGAGGTCCTGGTGATTTCGCTGACGGCGTCCAAGCCGGCGGCGCTGAATTTGACGGTGCGTCTGGACAGACCGGCCGATTATGAAACCGTCGCCGTCGGCGATACCCTGCTGATGATCAGCGGACAGGCCTCTCATAATGGAAACCACAAGGGGGTGCGTTATCATGCGACGCTGTATGCCGATGTGTCCGGCGGACGGTGCGCAGCCGATGGCAATGCGCTGGCGATTCGCGACGCCGACGCAGTGCGGCTGCTGCTGACCGCGGCGACCGACTACAATCAAGACAATCCTTACGAACCGTTGACCGACGACCTCCGCGCCCGATGCGGCGGACGGCTGCTCGAAGCCATGGCCAAATCGCACGAAGCGACCAAGGCCGCCCATATCGACGATCATCGACGGTTGTTCCGGCGGGTTGAACTGGATTTGGGCGGTTCAGAAGCGGCCCACCTGCCGACCGACAAGCGGCTGGAGGCCGTCAAAGGCGGCGCACACGATCCGGCCCTGGCGATGCTTTATTTTCAATTCGGACGATATTTACTGATAGGCTCCTCGCGTCCGGGGACGTTGCCGGCCAATCTCCAGGGGCTGTGGAATGAACACATCGAAGCGCCGTGGAACGCCGATTATCACATCAACATCAATATTCAGATGAATTACTGGCCGGCGGAAGTAACCAACCTGTCCGAATGCCACGACCCGTTTTTTGATTTGATCGAAGCCCTCGTGCCGTCGGGACAGAAAACCGCCCAAGAGGTCTATCGCTGTCGCGGTTTTGTCGCTCACCACACTACCGACGCCTGGCTCTGGACCACGCCCATCGGGTCGCCGCAATGGGGAATGTGGCCGTTCGGCGGGGCGTGGTGTACGCAGCATTTTATGGAACGTTACCGATTTACACGGGATAAAGCGTTTTTGCGCGACCGCGCCTGGCCGGTGCTTAAAGAGGCGTCGCTGTTTTTCCTTGATTATCTGGTCCAGGACCCGCGCACCGGCAAACTGGTTGGCGGCCCGTCAAACTCGCCGGAAAATACCTTTATCGGCCCGGATGGACAGGCGGCCAGTCTGGATATGGGCGCGGCGATGAGCCAGCAGATTGTCTGGGACGTATTTACCAATGCGCTGGAGGCCGCTGAGATTCTCGGCATTGACGATGCCCTGGTCGCTGAGATTCGGACTGCCCGGACCCATCTGGCCATGCCGCAAATCGCCCCCGACGGCCGCCTGCTCGAATGGTCGCGCCCCTTCGAGGAGCGCGAGCCGGGGCATCGGCATATCTCCCACGTTTATGCCCTGCATCCGGGGCGGCAATACACTTTTGAGCAAACACCCGATCTGATCGACGCGATCCGCAAGAGCATTGATCATCGTCTGGCACACGGCGGCGGACATACCGGCTGGAGTCGCGCCTGGATCATCAACATCTGGGCGCGCCTGCGCGAAGCGCAAAAGGCCCATGACAATCTGCACGCGCTGCTGGCTCACTCGACGCTGCTGAATCTGTTTGATACACACCCGCCGTTTCAGATTGACGGCAATTTCGGCGGAACCGCCGCGGTTGCCGAGATGCTGCTGCAAAGCCATGCCGGGTACGTGCATCTGCTGCCGGCGCTGCCCAAAGCCTGGGCCGCCGGTTCGGTCAAGGGGCTGTGCGCCCGCGGGGGATTTGTGGTGGATATGCAGTGGAAGGATGGACGCCTGACCGAAGTGCGTCTGTTTTCCAGACAGGGCGGCTCCTGTATCGTTCATTACGGCGATCAAAGTGCTGAAATCCCTACGACCCCGGG
>DSDR01000120.1 GCA_011048645.1 Phycisphaerales bacterium | reverse complement strand
TGGCCGATGCCGTACTTGTGCACCCCGTCGCCGGGAGTGACCGTGCCGGCGCCGGCAGGCGTTTGCTGGATCAGCAGGGTATAACCCTGCGGGTCAGCTTGCTGAGCAAATACCGGAATCGCACACGTCAATACCGAAATCACCAACAACACCGACATTTTATACATATCCACTGCTTTCATAATGGTTCCCCCCAATTCATTGGAACCCTGCGGAAAACGCCGCAGGTCGGTTTTCATTGTCGTTTACGCAGACTCAGCGCCGCACCGGTCAGCAGCAGCGCCACAGTCGCCGGTTCGGGAATACTCGATTCCTGGGTATTGTCGCCCGGCACCCACACATTATCATCGGACGAGGGCACGATTTCATAGCCGCCGACCTTGGGTTTCGCGTCGCTGCTGAGGAGTAAAAAGGTCGATTTCTCACCGACGACCAGCAAGCCGTCTTCAAACGTGAAAATCGCCTTGGTTTTGCTCGCATCAAAATAGGCTTCCGCGTCGATGCCGCCATCGGGACCGGACGCTGTGCCGATCTGGTCATTCGATTCAATCGCCCCCGAATGGATCCCGGTCAGAGCGAAATAGGTCATCGCCGCGTTCCCATCCGTATTGAACAGTTGATAAGCATACAGATACCGGCGGTCGCCCGGAACAGCCATCCCCAGATCGCTTGCGGACAGGGTATCATAGACGGCAAACTCCAGCCGGCCATACGCATATTTCCCGCCGCCGAGATTCACCGCAAAAGAGGACTTGCCGGCCCATTGGGATTCGTAGCCGTCCGGAAGCTCGGTCAGCGCCATCGACAGTGCCGCCCCCGCCGGCGCCGCCATCAGCAGCGCCGCCGTCAAACTCACATAAATCGCCCGCTTCATCATAAGCTACCGCTCTTTCTCTAATTAAGTTAATAAAACCTGAAAATTGAACACGTCTTTTAGCCGCGTTTTTTTCGCAGCGAAGTGACCAGTACTGCACCGAGTCCGAGCAGCGTCATCGTGGCCGGTTCCGGAATCGGCGAAAGTACCTGACCGGTGGTGGCCACATACTGGCCGTCGTTCAGACCCGCCGCGGCGCCCGGAGTAACGGTAAAATTCTGAGGACTGGTAAACCATACCGTCGCAGAGGTGCTGCCGGCCGGTACGGTGGCGGTAAAGACCGCATCGGTGCTGGAACTGTCCGGCCCGCTGACCAGCGTCCAAATGACCGGCTCACCGGTTCCGGCTTCCACCCCCATATCGCTAATCACCGCGCCGGCTGTCAGCGACACGGAAAACCACTGGATATTGGCGGTTGTGGAAGGAAGAATGGTATAACTGTATTTGTACTGTCCCTCGTACGGGGCAACCACGCTTTCAACGGTTACCTCATACGTCCCATCTGTGAAAACATCCTGAATTGAAATCGAAGCCATTGCCGGCCCAACCGCCAGCAACACGGCCAAAACACCCACTACGTTCTTCATCATCGTTCTCCCGTAATAACTAAGTTTGCTTGCAGTCGTCTGACCGCCCTGAAACACCCTCTATCCCTGCGTCAATCACACCCTGCAATCCACACAGAAATATAACAACCTATTCACGCCCCTTTTGCCGCGTACAGCGATCGACAAGCGAAGCGGTTTGGCTCATTTTCAATACTGATACATAGCGTATTTAAGCAAATATCCCCCAAAAAGTCAAGTAGATTTTTGAGAAAGTACTGTCTTTTATTATCGGAACAGGAGGATCTCGGCTGACAATAGAGGACAATTACTTCTTGAAACCTGATAATGCCGATATTATGGGAACATTTGAGCCTCCCCGACCCTGTACGAGGCTCCTGACCAGGGCAAAAAAATATGCGGCTCATTCCAGAGCATCGCGGCCACAGACCGTGAGAACCCCTCACCGAGCGCAGCGACGGGCTGACCCGGACGGCCCCTTCAAGGCGGGCGGAACAACCGGCCCGGTCGTGTTATTTTCGGGTGTATTTTCGGCGTTTGCCGGGCACCTCTTTGCCCTGGATGTAGCGGCTGATATTGCGGATTGCCTGACGCAGGCGGTGTTCGTTCTCAACCAATGCGATTCGCATATAGTATTCGCCGTTTTCGCCGAACGCTCGTCCGGGCGCCATCGCCACATAGGCATGTTCGAGCAGCTCCATCGCGAAATCGATGCTGCCCTTGCCGTTGGATTGTTCGACGGGGAACTTCGTCCAGACAAACATCGACGCCCGCGGCGGCTCGACCTGCCAGCCCAGACGCCTGAGCCCATCGCAAACGACGTCGCGACGCGCCTGATATTTGGCGTTCTGAGCCGCAATCTCCTTTTCGCAGTGCCGCATCGCGATAATACTGGCAATCTGCACCGGCTGAAAGATGCCGTAATCGTAATAGCCCTTGATCGTCGCCAGTGCGTTGATCATCTCTTTGTTACCCGCGCAAAACCCGATACGAAAGCCGGCCATCCCATAGGGTTTGCTCATCGTGGTAAACTCCACGCCGACATCCTTGGCGCCTTTGGCCGAGAGGAAACTGGGCGGTTTGTACCCGTCAAAGGCCGTCTCGCCATAGGCAAAGTCGTGAATGACCGCGATCCTGAACCGCTTGGCCACGTCCACCACCGTCTCAAAAAAGCCCGGCTCGACCGTCATCGACGTCGGATTATGCGGATAGTTCAAGATCAGCAGCTTCGGCCGCGGGAACAAATGCTCGCAGACATACGCAATCGTATCCAGGAACTTTTGGTCGCAGCCCAACGGCACAGTAATGACATTGCCCCCGGCCAGCGCGACGCCGTAAATATGAATCGGAAACGCCGGATCGGCCACAATCGCCGTATCACCGGGGCCGAGCATCGCCAGGCACAGATGACTAAAGCCTTCTTTGGAGCCGATGCACGCCAGCAACTCCGTCTCGGGATCCAGCGACACGCCCCATTTGCGCTCATATTTCTGCGCCATATCCCGTCGGAGATTGTAAATCCCTTTCGAGGCGCTGTAGCGGTGGTTGCGCGGGTCTTGTGCCGCCTCGCACAACTTATCGATGACGATTTTCGGGGCGCCGTCCATTGGGTTGCCCATCCCCAAATCGATAATATCAATATCCTGCCGGCGTTTTTCGAGCTTGAGGGCGTTGAGCTTGCCGAACAGGTACGGCGGCAGCCGCTTGATGCGGTCGGCAGGTTCAATTACAAAATTCGACATTATAGAGAATCCTTATCGTCTGAAAGAGGACATTTTATAAACGGCTTTAACATCAGAAAATATAAAAAAACCCCGCGAAAATCAACGCCAATCGCTGTTTTTCTTTGGGCTTTTCGAGAAAATCTTGATTTTGCCGGCTGAATGCGGACAATAGCAAGTGTACGAAACCATTGAGGACACAAATGGACATAAAACCGCTTTATATCGGCGCGACCCTTCGCGACTGCGGCAAGACCTCGGTCAGTTTGGGAATGATTCAGGTCTTGCGTGACCGAGGATTCGACCCGGGCTACTGCAAGCCGGTCGGCCAGCACTACGTGCGCTATCAGGACAAGAACATCGACGAGGACGGCGTGCTCGTGCATCAGGTCTTTAATCTGCGCGATGAACCCTATTACCTCAGTCCCATCGCGATTGAGCCGGGCTTTACCCGTAAATTCATCGACAATCCCAACGTTGAGCCGCTCGAACGCGAAATCATTCGCTGTCATCAAACCCTCAAACAAGTGCATTCGATGATCATCGTCGAGGGAACCGGACA
Organism: Phycisphaerales bacterium; assembly: GCA_011048645.1. GTDB lineage: Bacteria > Planctomycetota > Phycisphaerae > Sedimentisphaerales > Anaerohalosphaeraceae > T3Sed10-213. The sequence continues at coordinate 3,933 of DSDR01000120.1, read as the reverse complement.
TGCAGGCGTAGGAAGCTGCTTTGGGCTGTCCAACGCCCGCGTGGCCGAGCTGCTGGAGGCCAAGGTGGTCATCGTCACCGCCGGCGGCATCGGACGGCCGCTTGACGAAATTGCGATGAGTCTGGCGGTCTTTCGAGAGCACAATGTGGAGGTACTCGGCGTCGTTTTGAATAAAGTCCTTACCGAAAAATACGACAAAGTCAAAGACGCCGTCGCCAAAGGACTGCGCCTGCTGGGGACTGAGCTGCTCGGGGCGATTCCCTACGTGCCGCAACTGACGACGTTTACCATGGGACAGTTGGCCGAGGAATTTAATTACACGATCCTGTGCGGACACGACCACCTCAGCAATCGCGCCGACCACACCGTCGTCGCGGCGATGGAACCGCAAAACGTCATTCGCCACATCCGCGAAAACACGCTCATCATCATCCCCGGCGACCGCATCGATAATATTCTTGTTTCCATTCTTGTGCTGTCTCGCCAGGACAACCCCGGCGGCGGGCTGATTTTGACAGGCGGGTTTGATCCGCATCCGATGATTGAACCGCTGATGAAGTCCAGCCACATTCCGATTCTGCTGAGCAATGACGACACCTTCACCGTCAGCTCGCGAATGAAGGATCTGGGCTTTAAGATTCGTTCTTACGACACCGACAAAGTCGCCCGTCTGCACGAATTAGTCAGTCAATACGTGAATACCGATGTGATTTTGGAACGATTGAAAGCGTAGTCCGGCCCGCCGCCGATCCAATTGCGGTCAGGGACCAAAAATTTCATCCAGAATCGCATCCGGCTCGGGCGCTTGTCCCTGCGGCCACTGCTTGACCACGCTGCCGTCGATCAGGGCAACCACAAACGGACTGGTAATCGCCCAACTGCGCTGATCGGTCAGCTTGCCGTGCAGACAGGTTGTATCGGCCGGCACAGGCCCCTGGCCGTACGGCGGAATGGCAAGGTAGGCAATCGTGAACTCCTCAGCCCCCATTTGCTCCATTTCTTTGTGATAGGCCTCGTATTTGGGCACACTGTCGGCACAAATCGAACAATCGTAATGATACATATAGGCAACGACAATGCCCTCTTTGAGCTGGTCGGCGATGTCAATATGTTCCAGCCACGGCCATAACGGCGGCGCCTCAATCTCCGGCTCCGGCTCGGATTCCGGTTCCGCCGCAATCTCAGGCTCTGTCTCCGGCTCCGGCTCAATTTCAGGTTCCGGTTCAGGAATCGGTTCCGGTTTCGGCGTCTGGTCAGGTTGTGCTTCGGTTTCCGCAGCAGCCGGCGGATCGGGTTTGGCATCGGATTCCGCCGGATCTGTTTGAACTGCCGGGTCGTCAATCCGCTCCGATTCAGGTTCCGGGTCAGTCTCAGCCTTGGGTGTCGGATCGGCAGGCGGCGCAGGCTCTGTCCGGGTGTGTGCCGGATCGGACACGTCGGTCGGCTTGGGTTTGGCAATCGGTCGCGGCAAGGTCGTCCCCTGCGCCGTCCAGTCTTCGGGTTTGATAAACTCCGGCCGAAAGGCCACCAGCATCGGCGCCGTAAAGATCAGCGCCGCAAAAATCGGAACCGCCGTGACAATGGCATGGCCGGTACGCGGCCACGGCGGCGGAAGCAGTTTCAGTCCTTTGGGACGGAAAATCGCCAACAGTAGGGCAAACGGCACATCCACCGCAAACAGGGTAATCCACGGGTCCACCTCCACCCGTCCGAAACATCCGCAAGACTCGGCCCCGATCAGGGCCTTGTACAGGGTAACGCCGATAAACCCGAAATAGGCGATGGTCCCGGCCAGCCAGGCCGCTTTGCGAAACAGGCCGCTGACCATCCACACGCCCAGCGCAAACTCCACCGGAATCTGAACAAGGAAAAACTCCCACGACTCCCACACGCCGTGCTCACGCCACGAAGGGAAATAGACAGTCAGCACCTCATGAACCTTAAGAACGGCCGCCGCCATCAGCAGCCCCCCCGCCAGCGTCATCACCACGGCGTTGAGTTTTCGCATAACATACGCTTTCAACAACAGTTGGCAATCAAGGAATTCGACTGTTACACACGGCGCCTGTGTGTATATAAAAAATGGAGGCGGGGGGAGTCGAACCCCCGTCCCGTGATATTTCAGGCCAGACTTCTACGTGCATAGTCGCTCTATTGAAAGTTCGCTCGCACCGACGCCGAACGACAGGCTTCGGTACTCACTATTTTGCTAAGGTCTCGCCTTTGGGCCGCAAACACACCCGCAGGCCAGTTCGCTTTCCGACGTCCGGGGCAAACCCGCGAACAAGGTCTGCCGGGACGGGCTGGTTATTTACGCAGCCATTGCATACTGGTAGTTGCCAGTTATTGTTCGTGACGGATGATTTACCAGGCCAACCGTCATCCTGGACACGCCGCCTGACCGTCATCCTATCCGGTCGAAGCCTTTCGCCCCCTTCTGTACCTGTTGCCTATACGCATACAGTATAGCAAAAGATCGAAAAAACGCAAGCGCCTCTCAAATTTTTGTCCTTACGCCAAGCCGCAAGCCCGAAACCGGCCGATCGGGATTCAGCCAGGCGTAGTACATCGGCGCCGCGGCCAGCCGATTCAGGATAAACGCCATCCGCTCCGGTCCCGGCGGCATGGTGCGTCTTCGACCAAAACGATTCAGGAACAACTGTATCGCTTTTTCTACTGTCTCGCGGTGCATTTCGCTCAACGATTCCACTCTCGCCTGTACCGACGCCGGCTCGATCCACTGTGATGAATCAATCCCGGCCTCGATCAACGCCTGTTCCAGACGCTCACGCACCGGATCGGCGCCCGGTGCAAAGGGTCGCATCCCGGCCCGCTCAAAAAACGGGTGCAGATGCCCCATCGCCGCCGACGCTTCAACCAGCGCCGACCCGACCCGCGGCAGGGTATCGCGCACCAGCCGTGTTGCCAGGCCCAGTCCGCGATACCGCGGCTCGATAATGACGCGGCTGATCCGCCGCACGTGCGCATTGAGCAGCGCCAGCTTCTCGGCCTTGCGGCGTCCGGAAAAGTAGCCGCCGGTGGCCACGTCGCGCATCGCACAGTTCAGCGGCGCGGGGGCATAGACAATCACCCCTGCTGTCGTGCCGGTCTTCTGCCGTCGCAGACACCGCTCGGTCAGTGCGTAAATCGCACAATACGGCCCCAGCGCCCCGTCGCGATAATGATACCGCTCCAATGCCCGATAGGCCGTGATGTCGGACTTGACCAGTTCAAGTTGTGATGTGATTCTGCACGCGCTCATTACGTATCCGAAATCGCCCCTTTGGGACCGGCATTTCGTTTTTATCCTTTTGTTTCTGTGACCAGCCGCTTCGTCGCAGCCGACTGGTTGGCGTGGGCCTGCTTGAATTGATCCATTGCCGTTGGGCAAAGCTGCTTGAACAGTTCATTGCCCTCGACGATCTCTTTGAGCGCATCGCTTTTTTGCTTTGCCTGCTTGAGAAACGTCGTAAGCCGAAGGCCGTACACACCGCCCAGCAATCCGGCAAGTCCGATACCCAACTCCATCGCCCCATCGGCCATCGCCCACGCATCGGGTTTTCGCTGCGCATCGACCGCCGCTTGCTGCGCCAGCTTTGGCGCCTCGGCCAATACCGCCTCGACCGTCTCCATCGCCGGACGCTCGCTCGGCACGCCATAATCCAGCACAAACGCCTCGCTCTGCTGCGCCGTCAGGGCCGTCAGCGCCTGAAGCGTGTCCGAAGCGGCTTCCTGACGCGCCGTCTGCCCGGTCAGATCGCACGTCCGCCAATGCGCCCAGGCGTTCTGTTTCTGTACTTCCGTAGCCGCCGGCCGAACCATCCCGCACCCGCAGCCCCATACAGCCAATACGACAACCATCAATGCCTTTTTCATCATAGTCTCCTTCATTTTGACAAGCGTTGTTATCACAACAGCCGAGCCGCGCCAGCG
>DSDR01000293.1 GCA_011048645.1 Phycisphaerales bacterium | reverse complement strand
GGAGCATCACCTCAATGAAGACAAAATCTTAGGCGCCGGCGTCACGCTCAGCGGTTCGGTTTCATCCGGGGGGGATGTGCATTTGTCCAGTCCGCTGGGCTGGCGCGATGTGCCGCTGCGCCGGCTGCTTTTGGAGCATTTCGGTTTTCCGATAGCCGTTTATAGCAACCGTGTTCGTCTTTTGGCCGAGATCGCCGCCGATGCGGAGTTGGCTACCCGCAACGTCCTCTATTTGAATGTGGCCAACGGCGTCGGATCGACGGTCTATATGAACGGTCGTCTGGTCTTTGGTGCGACGGGTCGCTATGGCGAAATCGGGCACAATGTCATCGATTCGGATGGTCCGCTATGCGGGTGCGGCCATCGGGGGTGTCTGGAGGCTCATATTTCCGGGCCGGCGCTGGCCGGCAGGATTGAGCGGGATGTGCGAAGCGGTACAGAGACGCTGCTTGCTGAAGGACTCAACGGCCATCCCACGCCGGAAAAACTGCTTTCGATTTGGCCCAAGGCCGTCGCTTCAAAAGACGCCTATGCCCTCGAGCTGCGCGATGAGGTGGCCGGTCTGATCAGTCGCTGTGCGGCCGAAGCCATCAACTGCTACGATCCGGATGTGCTGATATTGGCCGGTTATGTCAATCTGCTGTTTGCCGATGAATTTGCCCGCGCCATTCGGAAACAAATGGAGGCGGCGGTTTATGACAACGCCGTGCGTCAAATCGATATTCGTGCAGCCAAAGCCGGCGAGGATGCGTTAATCAACGGCATTTGTGCGGCGGTGCTTCAGGACTTACTGGAGGTAACATGGTAATCGAAGAGGAATTGTTGTTTTTCGAAAAAGGCTTTTTTGAGCAATAAAGCGGAGCGGCGTAATCGTTTCGTCTATCAATCAGCGTGCCAAAATAAGAACAGTGTAACCAGGGATTGGGCGGCGCGGCAGGCGTCGAACGATCCGCATTTTCAGGAGAGTGTTATGAGTCAAAACAAGTCCATCGCCCGTCTGTCGCGCCGAAGCGTGCTGAAAACCATTCTTTATACGCCGCCGATCCTGATGTTCGGCCAAGGCGGTCTTTTTGCCGATCAGGACGTTCGCCCGCTGTTTGAGCCGCGGCAGATTCCGCGCCATCGTAAGATTCGCACGGCGGTCATCGGGGTGTATAATCGCGGGGCACAGGTCATCGGCGAGTTTAATCGTTTTCAGGATCAGATTGAGTTTGTCGCTTTTGCCGATGTCGCTTTTTTGGAGCATGACGCTTCGGTTCGGGGATTTGCCGGCGTGCCCTGTTTCCAGGATTATCGGGAGATGTTTGAGCAATTGCACGAACAGATTGACGCGGTGATCATTGCGACGCCTGACCATGCGCATTTTCCGCAGATTGTGCATTCGATGCTGCTGGGCAAGCATGTGTATGTTGAAAAACCGATCGCTCAGAATGTGTATGAATGTCGTTTGCTTGAGAAGATGGCCAAAGGCTGTCCGGGTGTGATTGTTCAGATGGGCAATCAGGGCCATTCGGGTTCCGGGACGCTTCAATTTCGCGAGTGGGTCAAGGCGGGATTGATCCAGAATGTCCGCAAGATTGACGCCTGGATGACCAATTCCCGCCGCTGGCACGGCTGGACGGATACGTCGTATCCGGAAGCGATACCGCCGGTCGGGTTTGAGTGGGACGTGTGGCTGATGCGTCGTCCGTTCAGGCCTTACAGCGAGAAGCTGGTGGACGGCAACTGGCGGTGCTGGTATGAGTTCGGCTGCGGTGCGATGGGCGACTGGGGGGCGCATATCCTGGACGCCATTCATCGGTACTATTTGAACAGCGCGATGCCTTATGAGATTACGACCAAGCTTATTGGTCCGAGTGATTTGATTTATCCACAGGGGTCGGTGATTACGTTCAGGTTCCGCGGCGAGAACGGACGGCCGCCGGTGGAGCTGAGCTGGTATGACGGGCAGGGCAATAATCCGCCGGCGCCGTCCGGGGTGAACGGCAATTTGGGCAATGTCGGTTCGCTGGTGTATTGTGAGGATTTTGTGGTGCGCGGGACCAGTCACGGCGGCCATTATCGTCTGTTGTCCGGTGAAAAAACCAGAGAACTGCAAGAGGCCGGGCGGATTCCGGAAACGCCGCGTCCGCCGTCGAATCATTATCAAAACTTTCTGAACGCCTGTCAGGGAATCGAGCCGGTCAGTTCGCCGATAGCGGTGGCCGCCCCGCTGACCGAGCTGCTTTGTCTGGGGTGTGTCGGGCAGCGTTTCGGCGGGACGCTGCGGTATGACGCGGCCTCCGCGGAGATTACCAATCACCCGCAAGCCAACGCGATGCTCAAAGGGCCGGATGTGCGCGACGGCTGGCAGGTGTATGACCGACCGGCGGTGATGAAGTCCAAGGCGGCTCAAATTAAGGCGCCTGAGGATGTGCCGTGGGAAAATTTGATTGATGAAAGTCTCAGTCAGTGGGTCAACCCGTATGAGTGGGGACGTGCGCAGGCGGTGAACGGAGAAGTGCACCTGACGACGGATCGCAGCAAGTGGTTTTTGATGACCAAGAAGGCTTATGCCAATTTTGTTTTTGAAGGCGAGATTCTGATGCCGGTCAATGAAGGCAATTCCGGCTTTCAGTTCCGCAGCCAGATGGCCAAGAACCGCGTCTGGGGCTATCAGGCCGAGGTGGATACGTCCGATCGCAAGTGGTCCGGCGGTTTGTATGATGAAGGGCGACGGATGTGGTTTATTTCGCCCAATCGCGATCAGGCCGGTACACCTGCCCAACGGGACGCATCCATTGCTGAGTTTCGCGCCCGTGCGGGTGATTGCTTCAAACAGGGGCAGTGGAACACCTACCGCATTGTGTGCATTGGTTCCCATATTCAGATTTATGTCAACGGGATTCTGACGACTGACATTCACGACGCGATGGATTTGGCCGGTCATATCGGCATTCAGCATCACGGCGAACGCGGGCTGGTGTATAAGTTCCGCAATCTGCGGATCAAGGATCTGGGCGTCGGGGGCGAATTGTATTATCCGCATCGCGAAAACGCCGCCGTTGCGGCGATTCCGTCGAAGATGGACGGTGCGATTTACGAAGCGGAGAACGCCAACCGGATGAATGATGCGCAGGTGGCGGATAATCATACCGGTTATCAGGGTACCGGTTTTGTGGATTTTGGCGGAGCGGGCAGCTTTGTCGAATGGGACAACGTGCTGGCTGATCAGGCCGGGGAGTTTACGCTGACGTTCCGGTATGCGGCCTCCGATGATCGGCCGTGCAATTTGCTGGTCAACGGTGAACAGGTTGGTCGCATTCCGTTCGCGTCAACCGGCAACTGGACGACCTGGCAGACTGTGGACGTGAAGGTTCAATTCCGTACCGGTCGTAACGCGGTTCGCGTGGTGGCCGTCGGTCAGGGTCCGAATCTGGACGCGATGGCGGTCAATTGAGCATGAACGAATTATATCGGCGCCTCCGGATTCCTTTGACGGAGACCGGAGGACGCCGCTTTTTCAATTGGGTCTGTGCCGAAACAAGACAAACTTTTTGCCAGGAGAAAAAAGATGGTCAGTCCGCTGTTAACGAGTCGTCGAACGTTTCTGAAAAGCGCCGCCGTGATGCCGCTGATTTTGCCGTCGGCTTTGCGGGCGGCCTCTGTCTCGGCCAATGACCGGATCACGGTCGGGATGATCGGTATGGGGCGACAGAGCCGGGGGCTGCTGGGGCATTTTTTGGCGCGGTCGCAGGTCGCGGCGGTTTGCGATGTGGATACGACGCGACGGGAAAACGCCCGCCAGCGCATCAACGATCACTACCGCCGCTATCCGGATCAGGGGCCGGCCGATTGTGCGGCCTATACGGATTTTGAGGCGTTGCTGGCGCGCGAGGATATTGACGCGGTGTGCGTGGCGACGCCGGATCACTGGCACGCCTTGATCACGCTGGCGGCGCTGCGGGCGGGCAAGGATGTGTATTGTGAAAAGCCGCTGACGCATGACATTTCCGAATCGGTTGCGGTGATGAAGGCGGTGGAGGCCAACGGGCGTATTTTACAGACCGGATCGATGCAGCGTTCCAGTCGGGAGTTTCGTGTGGCCTGCGAGCTGGCGCGGAACGGGGCGGTGGGTCGGATTGAGCGGATTGAGTGCAGTTTCGGCGATCCGGCCATTGATTGCGACTTGCCGGAAGAACCGCTTGAGCCGGGGCTGGACTGGAATCTGTGGCTGGGGCCGGCGGCCTATCGGCCGTATCATTCCGAACTTAGTCCGCGCGGGATGCACGACCATTGGCCGAACTGGCGACGGTATCGTGAATTCGGCGGCGGGATGGTGGCCGACTGGGGGGCGCATCATCTGGATATCGCCCAATGGGCGCTGGGGATGGATGACAGTGGTCCGGTTGAGGCGCTGCCGCCGGCGGACAAAGGCGCCAAACGCGGTGCGCGTCTGGTCTATGCCAACGGGGTCCAGGTGTGGCACAAGAACGGATTCGGGGTGCACATATTCGGTGCGGATGGAGAAATTCGGGTTAATCGCGGCAAGTTCTGGCTGATTCGCGACGGGGAAACGATTGCCAAGTTCACGCAGCGCGAAGACGGCGGCACGCTTGATTCCAAGCTGTCGCTTGCCGAGCGCGAATGTCTCAAAGACGCCAAAATTCAGCTTTATCGGGTGCGGGACAATCATATCGGCGATTTCCTTGAGGCGATGCGGACGCGGCAAAAGCCGATCACACACGAGCAGATCGGCGCTCGGTCGTCAATTTGCTGTCATTTGATGAATCTGGCTTATTATTACGGCCGGCCGATTAAGTGGGATCCGGCGCGCTGCACGTTTGCCGACGGCTCCGGCGATCCGGGTTGGCTGACCGGTTCGCGTCGGGACTATCGACAGAGTTGACACAAGGACGCCCCGTTTTTTGAAGCGATTCGGGTTAGCGGCGATGCAAAGGGATCGTAAAGAAATAAAATGACTGATTTACGAATCATTGAACCACGAAGGGCACGAAGAAACACGAAGATTTAATGAGTTAAAAAGGATTTTTTTCGTGATCTTCGTGTTCTTTGTGGTGAAAAAACAATCAAGTTATTTTTTTACGGCTCCTAAGTTAATCGACAGAAACCGTGTCGTTGGGGTTTTCCATGGCCTGTCCCGGCGAGTGGGGGGATACGCGGGGATGCTCGATGTGGTGAATTTGCATGTATAAGGCCTTGTACATCGGCAGGGGGGTATCGGGGCGCCAATAGCCCAGAGCGCGGGCGGTTTGTGCGGCGAAGATAAACGCCGCGACGGTGATGACGCCGTAAAGCGCCGCCGGCAGTGTCGTGTGCGATCCGAACAGGCTGAATCTCAGGGCGCGGCGGTGTGAGCAGGATTGCACGCAGCGGTAACAGGCGGTGCATTCGGGGCTGGATACGCGCCGCTGTCGGTGAACGGTGATGCGGTTGGGGCAGGCGCCGGAGCAGCGTCCGCAGCCGTTGCAGGCGGACGGGTCGCGTTTGACAGAGGCCGGGCTTGCGACCGATACGATAGCGAGCAGCGCGCCGTAGGGGCAAAGATAACGGCACCAGAAATTCTTAATCAGCATCGACAAGACGCCCAAGACGCCAAAAACCACCAGGCTTGTTGCGGAGAGATTGAAAAAGAACAGAAACATTTTGGCGTCGGAGATGCGGTTGTAGCTTCCGTGTATCCAATGATGCAGGGCAAGTGTCGGCATTTTGACGATGTAATAGAAGAAAAACCCGAACAGCAGGTATTTGAGCGACCTGAGCAGTCCATCGAGAATCCAGGGCGGATTGAAGTTTTTGCCAAACAACAGCTTGCCGGTGCGATGGAGCCATTCCGAGGCTGTGCCGAAGGGACAGACCCAACTGCAGAAACCGCGCCGCAGCAGGAACGTCATCCACAGAATCAGTGAGAAAATCACCAGCCCGGCCGGTCGGACGGTGTTGGCGACGCCGGTCTTGACGAAATAAACCAGCGACATCAGGGAACTGATGGGCAGATAGCCGTCCACGGCGGGGGGTCTGACGGCGTTGAAATCCAGTTGGGGCTGCTCCAGCGCCAGCAAAAAAGTGCGGAATTCAAGTCCGAGCAGTATCGAAAACAATACAAAAGCCGTCTGAATTGTCGGGCGCAGCCAGTAGGCGTCGGGTGTTTCCGTCGTCGGCGCGATCGCCCTGCGATAGCGTGCCAGCCAGTGCTTTGTCCGTTGTAAGAATCCTGTCATTGTTCTTTATCCTGATCGCGTAAGAAAAAGACAGGATTATTTTAATCCTATATTGGCCGAATTCAAGCTTTTTCTGCTTTTTCTCTGGTTTTTATGAGGCCGGGTTGAGCCAAAGAGGGGAAATACTGTTGACTAATACTCTCGGAAACTGTAGAATACTGTAGATTTCAGGGTTGAAAAAGCTGTCTGGCAAATCAAGAGAAGAGTTGCCTTTTTAGTTTCAAGGAAAGGGGTGTATTATGGTGAAGGCGGGTATGGCGGGGTTGATCCTCTGGGGCGCAGTTTCAGGGCTTTGCACGGCGGACATTCTGGATTGGCGAACGGGTGAGGCGATTTGGGGTACCGAGCCGATTGAAATCGGTCCGGGGGTGTGTCTGGCTCATCGGAATGAACCGGAGTTTGCGCTGTCCTATGCGGACTTTTCGGGCGGGGATTTATCCTTTGCTAATTTTTCGTTCAGCGTGCTGGACGGGGCGCGGTTTACCGGGAGCACTTTATCGGGCGTGAATTTTTCCTTTTCCCAATTGTCTAAGGCGGACTTTACCGATGCGGTCATTACCTCGGCGAATTTCAGCGGGTCGAACTTCAGTGCGGCTCAGTTGTATTCGACGCGCAGCTATCAGACCTACGATCTGCGGGGGATCATCCTGCACTATAAGGATCTGTCCGGGGGCTATTTCCACGGCCAAAATCTGGCCGGGGCGTCTTTTGTCAGTTCGTCGGCTGTCGGCGCGACATTTCAGGGGGCGGATCTGAGCGGCAGCGTATTTAACAATGTCTCTTTTGACAACGCCGATTTCTCGGATGCCCTGATCAACGGCGTTGATTTTTGGGAAAGCGCTGTCAGCCGGCAGCAATTGATGTCCACGCGCAGCTATCAGGACAAAGATTTGTCCGGCGTGGCTTTGCCGATGTTTTATAATCTGTCGTCGATGGATTTGTCGGGGTTTAATCTGGCCGGCGTGGATTTTTCGCGTTACATCGATCTGTCTCAGACGGAGTTTACCGATGCGATCATCAACGGCGGGCGTTTTGGTTCCCATAATTACCCCTTCTCCAAAGAGAAGCTGATTTCGACGCTGAGTTACAAACAGAAAGATTTGTCGGGGGTCAGGATTGAGGGCGGCAATTATACCGGCGTGGATTTTTCAGGGTTTGATTTGACCGACGCCGGTTTTGTGAGAATGAATTTGGCGGAAACGGATTTTACCGATGCAGTGATTGTCGGCTGTGATTTTTCGGGGTCGCTGAATTTTAAGGGCGTTCAATTTTATTCCACGAAAAGTTATCAGGACAGGGACTTGCGGGGCGTGAAATTGAATGCGATGAATTTAGCCAACGGAGACTTTCGCGAGCAGAATTTGCAGGGCGCGTCATTTGAAGGGGCCAATCTGACCGGTGTGGATTTTACGGGAGCCGATTTGACGAATGCTTCT
>DSDR01000154.1 GCA_011048645.1 Phycisphaerales bacterium | reverse complement strand
GTGTCCGGTTTCAGCCGCCCGCATCGCGGCGGTCAGCGTCTCATTGTCCCGGATTTCACCCACCAGTACCACGTCCGGGTCCTGACGCATCATGCTGCGCAGCGCCTCATCAAAATTCGGTACGTCAATGCCGATTTCACGCTGAGAGACGATCGATTTCTTATCCACATGCAGAAATTCAAGCGGGTCTTCAATCGTTACAATATGAGCGGCTGTGGTGGTGTTGATGTGATCAATCATTGAGGCGATGGTGGTACTCTTGCCCGATCCGGTCGGTCCGGTCACCAGAATCATTCCGTCGTGGCTTTCGGCGATCTTTTCCACAATCGGGGGGACATGCAGCGTTTCAAACGGAGGAATGCGACCGCTGATCCGCCGGGCGGCCATGCTCACAAAACTGCGCTGACGAAAGGCGTTGATACGAAACCGATCCATTTCGCCTACCTGATAGGCAAAATCCAGCGCCCCGTGTTCGAGAAAGTACTGCTTCTGAGCCGGACTCATAATCTCAAAAACAAGCTCCTCAATACGTTCCTCGGTCAATACTTCACCGGTGGTGCTTTTCAGTTTGCTGTGGACACGAAGCTTGGGGGGCATTCCGACTTTCAGGTGGAGGTCGCTGGCGTCCGCTTTGATGGCCGCGCGAAACAGTTTTTCGATTGCCGGCGCCTTGTCGGCATGAACATGCGTATCCAAAGGTTGGTTTTTCATATCGACTCTCCTGACGGCTGATCATTCCACAAATAACAGATGTATTAAGCCTGATATAGGGCACGATTGCAAACAGCCCCTCATTTTTCAAAGGCAATCCACAGGCCAAAACTTTTATTATGCAATGACAGCCTCGTTCTGTCAATGCAGCAATCCGGATTTATTGTAAAAGAGGATGTTTCTTTTCGTTATAAAATCCTTTACCGTCGGAGCGAATTGGGGTAAAATACGGTTGAAAAGGCAGATTTGTTGTGATACTGGATAAGGAATAGTCAATGAAAAGACAGGTAATGATTCTGTTGGTCGGGTTAGTGGGTCTTTCAGCTGCCGGGGTTGCGGCTTTTCCCACACCGGCGATGGTTCAAAAGCCGACTGAATGGACGCTCACCGTCCAGTTTGAACATCCCCGTCAAATGATGCTGCGTGTACCGGGTCGTCAGACGCCGGAACGTTTTTGGTACCTCATTCTGTCGCTGACCAACGACAGCGATCATTCGGATGTGCCGTTTGTCCCAACCTGCGAGCTGGTCACGGATAATTTTGAGATTATCCCCGCCGGGTTTGGTATCCCCAAAGGTGTTTTTGAGACGATCAAGCTCAGACATCAGGGCAGCTATCCGTTTCTCGAATCGCTGGATTTTAGGGACAACCGGATTCGTCGCGGGGCGGACAACGCGCGGGATTTTGTCGTTATCTGGAAAGATTTTAACCTCAAAGCCAGCGAAGTCAGTTTTTTTATTGCAGGGCTGAGCAATGAAACGACGGCGATTTTGCATCCAACTCGGACCGACGAAGAAGGCAGCCCCGTTAAGGTGTTTCTGCAAAAGACTCTTCAACTCCGCTATAATGTCGGCGCCGACGCCGCCCGGCGCGATCGTGCGACCCTCGAGTTGATCGAGCAGGAATGGGTTATGCGGTAAATTGTCTCGGAAACCAGAAGACAGAAGACAAAATAACGGCATTGGTCATTCTAAAAATCAATCGTCCGGCTTAGGTGTTGTGGGTGCGTTTGCAGCGGGGGCACTGGACGGTTCTGCTTTTGAAATCGGGCGGCAGCTTGAGCCGCAGCCCGCAGGCACAGGGAATGAAGGTAAAGCCGTTGACCTTGCGCATAATATCACCGACTTGGCGATGTGAATGTTTCGGGGAAACGGGCTGAGCGGAGGCGTCGCCTTGGCGCAGGCCGACTTGTTCATCGGGTTTGACCGCCGATGGGGGAATAACACCGCCCCGATGTGTAACCTGCTCGAACGCCTGATTATAATCTCGATACCCGGCTCCGTGAGCCATCGTGCGTAAAATCCGAATGCGTTCTTCGATGGGCGGGTGCGTACTGAACAGATTCATTGCCTTTTTGCCGCGGAAGGGGTTGGCGATATACATCGGCGCGGTGGCTTTGTTGGCCGATTCCATTGAAATGTTGGTTCCGGCGATCTTTTCCAGCGCCCCGGCCAGTCCCTGCGGATACCGTGTCAGCCGGACCGCCCCGGCATCGGCCAGATATTCCCGTTTGCGCGACAGACTGAAATACAGAATCTGGGCAAACAGCGGCGCCAAAATGGCCGCGATGATCGCCAATATCATGATCAGCGCCTGCGCTCCGCCGCCGCCCCGCGACCGCGAGGAATAGCGTCGTCCGCCCAACGCGCTGTAAAACATGCCGCGGAAAAATATCTGGCTCAGCAGCACAATCGCTCCGAGCATCACGCCGGCTACCGTGACATACAAAATGTCGCGATGAAGGATATGGCTGATTTCGTGGGCGATGACGCCCTGCAACTCGTCGCGATTGAGTTTGCCCAGCAGCCCGGCGGTCACCGCCACCGAGGCGTGCTGCGGGTCGCGGCCGGTCGCAAAGGCGTTCGGCGCCGGGTCGTTGATAATGTAAATTTTCGGCATCTTCGGCAGATTGGCCGCGATGGTCATTTCTTCAACGATGTTAAAGAGCTGCGGATGGACATCTTCAGTAACCGGCGTGGCCCGACTGGAGGCCAGCAGAATCTGATCGCCCCCGTACAGACTGACCAGCATCATCACCAGCCAGACGCAGGTGGCAATGAAAATGCCGATCCAGCCGGCGTCCGGGCCGCCCCCGAAGGCGAATCCGAGCAAAAACCCCAGTCCGCACAGCGCCGCCCCCATCAGGCCGAGCAAGATCACCGAATTCCGTTTATTGACGCGAATCTGTTCCCACATAGTATTAGTTTTAAGTCTTGAGTTTTGAGTTTTGAGTTGTTGTATTGCCTGTTTTTACGATACTGGTCAACATTTTTATCAATTCGTTGCATTCATTAAGCAGGGAGGTTGACTGTTTGTCGGTCAGAATATCACAATCCCTTAACAATCTTATCCAATAATGCGTTTCTCTGGCCTCCTTTGACGCGATTGCCATTTTGTAAAAAAATTCTTTTCGACTGTGGCTGGCGGCAGCCTCTTCGACATTCGCGCCGATGCCGGTTCCCGAACGGATCAATTGTCCTGAAAGTTCATAATGCTGTTTGTCTTTTAACCATAAGCTGAGTTTCACAATGCGAACTGCAAAATGATAACTTTTTTCACGCACCGTATGCCCTGCCTGTACAGTCATTTATCCGACTCAGCACAAAAACTAAAAACTAAGAACTAAAAACTAAAATTTAACCTGCGGGACAGAGCGTTCGGCTTCGTTTTCGATTTCAAAGTAATCGCGTTTGGTGAAATTGAACATCCCGGCAACAAGGTTCGACGGGAACATCTGGATTTTATTGTTATAGAACAGTACCTGGTCGTTGTAGCCCTGGCGTGCGAAGGCGATTTTGTTTTCAGTGCTGGTCAGGGTTTCCTGCAGCGACAGGAAATTCTGATTGGCCTTCAGGTCGGGATAGTTTTCCACGACCAGCATAAACTTGCTCAGCGCCTCGGTCAGTTGTCCCTCGGCCTTGGATGCCTCGGCCACGCTGTGCGCCCCCATGGCTTTGCTGCGGGCCTCGGTGATTTTCTCAAACGTCTCCCGTTCGTGTGTCATATAGCCTTTGGCGGTTTCGACCAGATTGGGAATCAAATCGTGCCGCCGTTTGAGCTGGACGTCGATCTGCGACCAGGCGTTGTCCACCTGATTGCGCAGCCGGACAAGAGCGTTATAAATACCGACAAACAACACCACCAAAAGAACAAGAACAATCAGTGCGGTAATTATGCCTATCATTTCTTCAGCTCCTGAAAAAGTGAACATTTGGGTTTCGGCTTATGCTTTACAGATGAAAAACGGTGCATTCTGTTGCACTGGCGTTTCGGAAATTCAATCTTCCGGCGGGTACATTTCGCGCAACAGATTGGCCACCTTGCCTTCCGGGTCAAACGATCCCTGTTCAAGCACGTCGATCAATTCGCCTCGGTCAAACCACAAGCCGTGTGATTTGGTGCAACGATCGGTCAGCACGGTCTTTTCGCCGTGTCCGATGAGCACTTTCTGCATCGATTTTCGACAGATAGGACACGGCCGCAGCGTTTCATCGGTATCCGTCGGCTGAAAGGAGCACAGCAAACGCCGTGTCCGCTCGGCATCGTCCAATAGAATCTCAAGTTCTCCGGCGTCCAGCCAAATCCCTTGACACTCCGTGCAATAATCCGTTTCAACCTCATCCAGCTCGAAGACGATCATCGGCGTTCGGCAAACAGGGCAATCCATAGCGGAATTCCTTAAAATTAAACCAGAATATCATTTTATTGGCGCCGATCTGTCCTGTCAAGAAAAACCCTTTTGCACGTGCACATTCAAATTACAGAGATACGCCCGATGCAAATAGAAAATGCCGATACCCATGTACCGGCATGACTCCAGAGATTGGTCTTTCCTGATCTCAACTGAATTGCGGCGAACCGCATACTCCAGCAAGGGCCCGGCCGAAGCTGCGCCTTTGTATCACCGTATTCAAGTGTTTACGGGGTCGTCTGATCGCCCCTTTGGCTATGGCAGCGGCTTGACATAAATGTTTTTAAAATACATCTCGCTGCCGGGATCGTGTCCCTGGATGGCAAACGTGCCGCTGGATATTTTACGGCCGGGCATGTTGGGGTAACCGGTCTGGCTGATGCCCTCCGGCTCGGTGTAATCCACAACGACTTCACCGTCAACCTTGACGATAATGTGTTTGTCGCGAACGATGATATGCATATTAAACCACTCATTGTCATTTGCCGGCGCCTGGCGCACATCGTCAACCGCATATAACCCCGCGGTGCGCCGCCAGTCGCTGTGACTGTTGTTGACCTGCACTTCATACCCCTTGTCCGGCCAGCCGGTTTCCTGGTATTGGGTGTGGAAGTAAATGCCCGAGTTGGCTCTGGGTTTGGTCAAAACATCCACCTTCAGCTCAAAGTTTTTGAAGTTGGCTCCCATCACCGGCCCGGTATAAAACAGATGACTGCGCGGCCCTTTGGCTTTAATCATACCGTCAACAACACTGAAGGTGTCTTTATTCTCGCTGGCCGTCCAGCCTTGAAGCGTCTTTCCGTCAAAAAGATTGTACCACCCGTCGATCTGCTGAGGCGACAGCAATTGAATCTCGGCAATTTGAAAAATTCCGTCACCGGCCAATACCGGAAACATAACGCGATAGTGTAAATACTCCGTTTGATTGCGGAAAAAGATCGGTGTTTCGTTGCTTGTTTTTCGCGGCCACTCGCTGCGTATAAAATCAATAAACGGGCCGGAGGCAATCAGCGTCCATGGGCCGTCTTCGGCGGTCCCGTTGGAGCCGTACAACTCAAAGCTGTAAGGGTCTCGGTCGGGCGCATCATTGCCGGTTGTTACCGCAATCCCGCACACCAGTGTCGGCTTGTCGGAGCCGGTTCCCAGTTGCGGAGAAATAACAATTCCGGCCGTCTGGCCGTCTCTGAAGTTCAGATATTTGGTGTCTGCATTCTTGTCAATCGCATGCCGGGGAGACTCACCTGACGGCCAGCGATCTTCCGGTAGGCCGAAAACAGGGTCGTCAGGATGTGTGATATCGACAATGGCCGCGTTTGCCGAACCAAGTACCATACCGCACAGGACCAGAAGAAATGACAACGTTCTCATGCTCGTTACTCCCGATATAATAAATGTTCACAGGCCAACACGCCGTGGACCCTTTATCTGCTGCGGATAACCACAATCCCCAATGTGAGCAAAAATGCGCAACAAACGTGCACCTCGCAACTATTGCAGACTTAGCGTAACGGATGTAAAAAATAAGGTCAATAGGATTATTGTATTAGTTTTAGAACGGATGTAACCTGAAAGTTGGGTTTTGGCAGGGCAAAAAAAATACGCCAAAAAAATGCGAAAAACGTTTGACAATCGATGTCGATAATGGTAAACTTAATTAATTATCTTCAAATAGATGCTGAAACAGCGGTGTCTGTTTGACCTGAAACACGACAAGTCAAGAGTGTGGTTTTGGTTCTGCGGTCGGGCAATTGAACCCGTCCGGATCAGTTTGTTCGCTCGGAGCGAGCAAGCGGGTCGGTCGGTCAACGCTTATAACCCCGCAGACACTGGAATAACGAAATGTTTATCAGGAATAGAGACATTTTAGTTTCCTCACGCCGGATCCGCCTTATCGGAGACGGGCATTTCTTGCGTTTCCTGTGTCCCATTCCCGAACAATTGCTGCGCCCGCTGTGCGGCTTGTGCGGCCTCTTTCCTGTGCGGCGCCCCGCGCCGCCTGCCTTGCTCATAGCGATTGAACGAATGTGTTGCATATAATATGAATTATTGTTGCAGTTTACCTTTTTTACGGAGAACAATATGATTAAAACCAAAACAACCCCTCAAGACGGCATCGTCTATAAGCCCGGGAGCCAGGTGATGGTCGATATGCTTCTGGAGCAAGGGGTCGAAGTGATGTTCGGCTATCTGGGCGGGGTGGTGCTGCCGTTTTTTGATAAGCTGTATGACGCTCCGATCAAGTTCATCATCCCCCGTCATGAGCAGGGCGGTTGCCATATGGCTGATGCATATGCCCGCGCGACGGGCAAGGTCGGCGTGGTGGTGGCCACCTCCGGCCCGGGCGCGACCAATCTGACGACGGGACTGGCCACGGCGATGATGGACTCGGTGCCCCTGGTCGCCATCACGGGGCAGGTGCGGACCGATCTGATCGGCAACGACGCCTTTCAGGAAGCCGATACCACCGGCATTACCCGTCCGGTGACCAAGCATAATGTCATCGTCAAAGATCCCAACGAACTGGCCCAGGCGATTCGCGAGGCGTTTTATATTGCTCAAACCGGACGTCCGGGGCCGGTTTTGGTGGATGTGCCGGTCAATATGCAGATTGCTCAATGTCCGATTCCGCCCAAAAGCGAAATTGAGCTGCCGGGATACAAAGTGCGCTATCAGGGGCATTCCCGTCAGATCGCCAACGCGGCCCGGGCCATCAAT
Source organism: Phycisphaerales bacterium (assembly GCA_011048645.1). GTDB lineage: Bacteria > Planctomycetota > Phycisphaerae > Sedimentisphaerales > Anaerohalosphaeraceae > T3Sed10-213. The sequence continues at coordinate 580 of DSDR01000154.1, read as the reverse complement.
GAATCCAAAAAGCCGGTGCTGTATATCGGCGGCGGGGTCATTCTCTCCGGTGCGTCCGACGCCCTGCGGCAGTTTGCCCAAAAGGCCAATATCCCCGTTACGATGACGCTAATGGGACTGGGCGCCTACGATCAGGCGCGGCCCGAATCGCTGGATATGCTGGGCATGCACGGCTCGGCGTACGCCAATTATGCGGTGCAGAATTGCGACTTGCTGATTTCGGTCGGGGCGCGGTTCGATGACCGTGTGACCGGTTCGCTAAAGACCTTTGCGCCGCACGCCAAAATCATTCATATTGACATGGATCCGGCCAGTATATCCAAAAACGTGAATGTGGATATTCCGGTCGTCGGCGACGCCCGCGAGGTGCTCGAAGCCATGATGACCATGGTGGAGTATCGGCCGCGCAAAGACTGGTTCGAGCAGATCGCCTCCTGGAAGGCCAAACACCCGTTCTGTTACGATCGCAGCGCCGACGTCATCAAGCCGCAGTATGTGATTGAAGAGCTGCACCGTCAAACGCAGGGCAACGCCGTGATCTGTACCGGCGTCGGCCAGCACCAGATGTGGGCGGCGCAGT